>CAKRHL010000304.1 GCA_934338765.1 uncultured Lachnospiraceae bacterium
GATCCCCCCTGTCTGATCACGTGTCACCAAACGTATATCCAATGCCAAATACAGTAATAATATATTCCGGATCCTTCGGATCCTTTTCCAGCTTCTGTCTGAGCCTTCGGATATATACATTTAATGTATTTTCATCCACATAATTTTGCTCAAAATCCCATATTTTTTGAAGCAGCATTTCCCGTGTCATAACCTGACTCCTGTTGCGGATCAAAAGCTCCAGGATCCGGTATTCTGTCCCTGACAGCTTCACCTGATTCCCCTCCCGAAACACCTGCATTTTGCCGAGATCCACCGTAAGACCCCGATAACAAAACACCTCGCGGTCCTTTTCCCCGGCACTGCGCCGGAGCACCGCAGATATGCGTTCATACAATAATTCCACAGAAAACGGCTTTGCCATATAATCATCGGCTCCCGCCCGAAAGCCCAGGATCATATCCTCCTCTGTATCCCTGGCCGTGAGAAAGATCACTGGAACCGTGCGCTTCTGACGAAAGTCTTTGCAAAACTCCAGCCCATCCCCATCCGGCAGATTGCAGTCCAGAAGCATCAGTGAAATTGTCTCCCCCCCGTCATCCGCCACCCGGCGTGCTTCCCGTATGGAATAGGCACATTGCACCAGAAATCCCTTCTCCTCCAGATGCAGCTTTACACCTCTGCACAGGCTTACATCATCTTCTACGATCAAAATTGTCTGCACTGTTTTATCCTTCCCGTCTCATGCGCTGTATCACGCTCTCCTTTGATATCATATAATATACCACAGCCGGTACGATCATACAAATCACCAGCGATGCCGCGGCAATCCCTGTCATGACCCCTGCAGGATAGTGAAAGATCGCATAATCTGCCATACTCTTTGCTGCCCTGGCAAATTGAATAATAATAAGATTACCGAAAGTCAGCAGCAGCCCGATACTGATCATGCCATAATAACCTCCCTCCCACAAAAGCATACGGCAGATCTGTTTCTTTGTCATTCCGACGCTCTCCAGCATAGCAAGCTCTGTCCTTCTGGTAAATACACCTGTCAGCATGACATTAATATAATTCAACATACCGATCATGATCAAAATTCCCGAAATACCTCCCCCCAGAATTTTCATTGTCATGATCGAAGTGGAAAATTCCTTTGCCGCCTCTGACTTTATGGTTGTGTTGATCACAGCCGTGTTCGACTGCACCAGCGCTTTCACTCTTTTTGTTACGGAAGCTTCCGCTTCCTTCCTGCAGTTTAAGATCATATTATCACTTCCCGGATCATCTGTGATCCGTTCCAATGCCTTATCACTGAGCAGGATTACCTCCGGCGCTCCTGCCCGGATCCAGTAATATCCAATCTCAAACCCCCACATTTCCTGAAGACATGCTCCAACTTTTATAGTAGTCTTCCTGTCCGTTTTCCTATCCACCAATGTCAGTGTTTTCCCCTTCATCTGCTGTGCCTGCTCTTTGGTATCTACCGTTCCGATCAGGCATATTTTTCCTTCTTCAAATGCCCTCTCATCGATCCTCTGATCCTTCCCGGCTCTCTCATTATATTTCCGGATATCATCCATGCCGATGGAAACGACCGGGCTGGAATACATACTTTCCTTGTTCCTTTTCTCCTGCGCCCTGCGATAAAATTTGATATTCTCCTGCTTCTCCTGCGGTGTCATCTGATCTGTATCCAGAAATGGTTCATACAACTTTTCATCAAAAGGAAGTATGATCTCCGCAGTGCGGTTCCAGCGAAAAGAGGTGATCCCCGGAATCTTCCGGAGTTCCTTTGCCATAGTTTCCAACGACTGTTTCTGCTCCTGATCCTGTTCGTTATTTTCATCGGTGCCGGTATAGATCACATAATCATTTGGCACATATGTTTCCAGATAATTTTCCAGCTTGATGCTTCCCAATATGGTATCCACTGCCAGAAAGGCGATCATCCCCATAAATAATGACGCAAACACTAGGATCGCCCGCTTTTTGTCACGGAATACATTACGAAATGCCATCCGCCGGATCTTTCCGCCTCTTTTGGTATTGTGAGACCGCAGCTTTTCCTGATACTGTCCGTTATATTTCATGGCCTCCACCGCAGAAATATTTCCGGCAAACTTTGCGGGCTTACGACAGCTGATCCATATGGTGATCATGGAAAACAGAACCGTTGCCACAAAGATCTCGGGCCGGAACTGTATCCGGCTCGGCATGGCGTCATTTCCACCGGCCGCAAGGGCATAAAGCGCCGCCGGAACGATTCCAAAGGCACAGACCACCCCCAGAAATATCCCTGCAGGAATCCCGATCCCTGCCAGATGCCAGACCTGTTTCTTCACAAGCTTCCGAATCTGGGACGGTGTCGTTCCGATGGTTTTTAACATTCCGTAAAACCGGATATCCTTTGTTACGGAAATATACAT
>CAKRHL010000305.1 GCA_934338765.1 uncultured Lachnospiraceae bacterium
CACAGGATGTATACTCACCCCATTCATTATTTCCCGGAGCTGTCACCTGCTGCGCTCCACATCCGAGACATTTCTGATGCATTTCATTCACATCATCCACAGTGATCCGGAGATGGAAGTGATTGGTAACTCCTCCGCCGTATCCGTATCCACGGCACGTAAGTCTCTCGTAATCCCTGCGGCCCATCATGGTCAACACAATACCATCTTTTTCAAAATAGGCTCTGCTGCCCTGCATCTCCAGATGAAATCCTAATGCATTGCGGTAAAAGTCGATCATTCTGCCCATATCCTCGGTCATCAAAATAATACCGGTAATCCGAGGTTTTGCACTATCCTGTTTTTGGGACTCTTCCACATCTGGAACATTGTGCACTGCTTCCACAGACTGTTCCTTTTCCTCTGCCGATACTGTTTCTACAGATTTCCGATCCTCTGGCATCTCCGGTGCCACCGAAGTCTTCACTTCTGCTACCGGCTGCTCCTTCCATGCCGTATCCTCAGATACTTCCGCTTTTGTCTGTCCAATATACAGGACAGTTCCCGTATTAGCAGGAAGTGTGATACAGATTCTGCCATTTTCAAAACGGACATTTTCACTGCATCCCAGCAGATCGGTTACATTGCCATCTGCCGGTACACCAAACTCCATAGCCGCCGGAGCATCATCACAGTTTAACGCTGTCACCATGCAGTTTCCATCCAGCACTCTACCATAGGCAAACTGACGGTTTGTCAGATGAAGCTCCTTATATTCTCCGTAAGTCAGCTCCTTATATTCCTTCTTCATGGCTCCCAGTTTTGCACAGAGCGCCGTCACCGGATTGGTCTTTACCGCATCCGCAAAATCAGACAGATCCAGATGCGGGCGAAGATTCCAGTCAGAGCCCTGCTCCTTCTTCCCCTCGATACCAAACTCCGATCCATAATAGACGGAAGGAATACCGTATAAGGTATATACAAGCAATGTCACAAGCTTTAGATGCTCCTTCTGATCCAGCTTGGTATAAATCCTCTCCACATCATGATTGTCCGCAAATGTGTACAGACGTCCCCCTCTGCAGATATCATTTAACCGGCGGATCGTATGAGCGATCTCAAAATAATTGTGATCATTATGACCGGAATAAAGTCCCTTGTGAAGCTCATAATTCGTCACACAATGAAGTGTTTCATCGTTGACCCATCTGCTGTAATCCCCATGGATCACCTCTCCCATAAGCCAGAAATCCTCTTTCATCTGTGATGTCTCATAGCGCATCCGCTTCATAAAATCAAAGTCCAGCACATCAGCTGCGTCAAGACGGATTCCATCAATATCAAAGGTATCGATCCAGAAACGGATCACATCAAAAAGATACTGCATGACATCCGGATTTCTTTGATTAAGTTTTACCAACAGATTGTATCCACCCCAATTTTCATAGGAAAACCCGTCATTATATTCATTGTTGGCGCCAAAGTTCACATTACAGAACCAGTCACGGTACGGAGAACTTTCTCTGTTTTTCTGCAGATCCTCAAACGCAAAGAAACGGCGTCCCACATGATTAAATACTCCGTCTACAACAACCTTCACACCCATTCCATGGCAATAATCCACAAAATCACGAAAATCTTCATTGGTGCCCAGACGAATATCTACCTTCTTGTAATCTGTGGTCTCATAACCATGTCCCACAGACTCAAATAACGGCCCGATATAGATTGCCGTAAATCCCATATCGCAGGCATGCTTTGCCCACTGTTTTAACTGATCAAAATGCTGTTCTGCTACTCCTGTATTTTCCTTACTGCATCCACACAATCCCAAAGGATAAATGTGATAAAATACCGCACTGTCATACCAAGCCATACTCTTCCTCTTTCTGCGTATTTACGCGTTTATTATGTATTTCACTGTACCTGCCGACACTTCCCTGTCTCCTCTAACATGTAACCATCTAAAAATTTACGGGTTCATCCAAGAATTTCTCCTCAAATTCCGCTGCCGGTATTGGTTTTGAAAAATAATATCCCTGAATATAATCCGGCTTCAGACCCAGTACACATTTAAAGTCCTCCTCGGTCTCTACACCCTCATAACAAACCGTCAGGTTCAACGAATGTGCCAGTTCTGTAAACTGTTTGACCACCAGATAATCATATTTGCTGTTGGTAATATTACGGATAAAGGACTGGTCGATCTTCACCAGGTCAAACGTCATATCCTTGACATACCGCAGATTGGAATATCCGGTACCAAAGTCATCAATTGCCAGCGGAATCGACTCCTCCTTAAAGGACCGGAGTACTTTAGCTGCCACACCGCTCTCAATCTCCCCGCTCTCTGTCACCTCGATCATCAGGACACTTTTGTCTACATTGAAGGTATCGA
>CAKRHL010000306.1 GCA_934338765.1 uncultured Lachnospiraceae bacterium
CCCTGATCTCTCGTGTCTTCCGAAAATCCGGGAAAAGTTCATGCCATCTGGCATCCAGTGGCAATAATGGGATTTCTTTACCAGCCAGTGCATCCAGAAAATATTCTGTCATGATCTCCTCTTCCTGTCGTTTTTTTCTGTTTCCCATAGGAATCCCTCCTTTCCGGCCGATTGTCTTATTTAAGTATACCACATCCTATAAATTTTGAACAACATTTGATTATTTATGATTTTTTTTGTATACTAATGATTATTATGCTAAATACGTTATTTTTTTAAATTACATTATACTGCTTTGCCCTATGGCAAGAGCAGAGAAAGGATACCCTATGACATTTGAAAATGCAAAAGAAAAGCTGAAAACTTATGGTCAGGAGCATGTCCTCCAATATTTTGATACACTTTCCGAAACAGAAAAAAGTTCCCTTTTACAGCAGATTGATGAGACAGATTTTTCTGTCACAAATCAGATCGCAGCGAGCCAGGGTGAACAAACCCGCGGCATGATCACCCCGATCGATGCCATGACTCTCCAGGAGATTCAGGCAAATGCAGAAGCCTTTACAGAAAATGGCCTGGAAGCGATCCGTGCCGGCAAGGTTGCCGCTGTTTTGCTGGCCGGCGGTATGGGCACCCGTCTTGGATCTGATGATCCGAAGGGAATGTACGACATTGGACTTACGAAACCGGTTTATATTTTTGAACGGATCGTCCGCAATCTTTTTGATGTTGTGGATCAGTCCGGAACCTGGATCCATCTTTTCATTATGACCAGTGATAAGAACCATGAAGCAACCACAGATTTCTTTGAAAAGCAGGATTATTTCGGATACAATCCTGAATATATCCATTTCTTCCGGCAGGAAATGGCTCCGGCGGCTACGTATGAGGGAAAAGTATATATGGAGTCCAAAAGCCGGATCGCAACTTCTCCAAATGGAAACGGCGGCTGGTTTGCCTCTCTGAAACAGGCAGGTCTTCTCTCCCTGATCCACGAAGCAGGAATTGAATGGCTCAATGTATTTGCCGTAGATAATGTTCTGCAGCGTATTGCAGACCCTTGCTTTATCGGTGCTACTTTATCAAAGAACTGCAAAGTGGGAGCCAAAGTGGTACGCAAGACAGATCCGGATGAAAAGGTTGGTGTGATGTGTCTCGAAGATGGCAGACCATCGATTGTAGAATACTATGAGCAGACCGAACAACTCCGCAACACGAAAAATGCAGATGGAGAACCGGCTTACAATTTTGGCGTCATCTTAAATTATCTGTTCCATGAAAAGTCTCTGGAAGAGATCTGTGATACCACGCTCCCTCTCCATATTGTAGAGAAAAAGATTCCTTATATTGATGAAAACGGCACATTCATCAAACCAGAGGAGCCAAACGGATACAAATTCGAATCTCTGATCCTTGATATGATCCATCTTCTTGACACCTGCCTGCCTTATGAGGTGGTACGTGAGAAGGAATTTGCTCCGGTCAAAAACAAAACAGGGGTAGATTCCGTGGAAAGTGCCAGAGCTCTTTTACAGCAGAACGGATATACGCTGTAAAGAAAACAAGGGGTTATAAGCCACAAAAAAGGGCAAAACCAACGTTTTGCCCTTAGTCACTTTACGTTACGAGCATTTTCCCATACACTGAAAAACAGGGAATATATCATTTTTATCTGATGATATATTCCCTGTTTTTTAATCCAATATCTGCAACTTCCTGATTAAGAATATTGTAATGTCAATTATATTTTATATATATTTCAGTCACTCAACAGAAAATCTGACAAAATACTGTTGCTCACATCAATCCCCTTTTCTGTCAGTGCCACTCTGCCATTATCTTTTCGACTGATCAGATCCATTGTCTGATATTTCTTTATAACATCTCCATATACGTCCATCATGGAAATGCCAAACTTCCGGAAAAACTCCTTTTCCGACACTCCTGCCATCATACGGAGTCCCAGAAACATAAACTCTTCCATCTGTGCCTTTCGATCCGTGATCTCCAGTTCGTCCATTCCTTGAATAACTTTTTGCAGTTCCACAGATCCGTTTTGCGCAAACCTGTAGATCTGCTCCACATAAGACCTGTACGATTTTATGGACATAGGTACACGGAAACGGTATCCATTCAGATAAGAGGACGCATTTACTCCCAGACCAAGGTACTCGCCTCCGGTCCAGTAGACACAGTTATGCTTACATTCCATGCCGCTACGGCAGTAATTGGAAATTTCATAACGATGATAACCCATTTTTTGCAAATATTTTCCGGTCCATTCATACATCTGCCGGTCGGTGTCCTCATCCACACGTTTCAGTGTCCCCTTTTCCTCCCAGTCCCCAAATACGGTCCCCGGCTCTACGA
>CAKRHL010000307.1 GCA_934338765.1 uncultured Lachnospiraceae bacterium
CCTCAGTTGAGTAGTAACACACTCCTCTTGCGTAGGCGATCGCGCGGGCGTACTCCGGCAATTCCCTGGCTGCGGTGTCATAAGCCTCGATGGCTTTCTCATAATCCGGCAGCTGCTGGTAGCAGTCTGCGATATACATCAGCACATCCTTCTGGGTGGAGTCCAGCTCATACATCTTCTGGTAATCAGCAATGGCAGATTCATATTCACCCTTTTCATCATAGATCTGGGAGCGGAGCTGAAGCGCATCATAAAGGTCAGGGGACAGGGCGAGCGTTGTATTAAGATCATCTAACGCAAGGTCTCTCTGATCCAGAAGCACATACAGACCGGCTCTTTTTAAAAAATACTGCGGATTGGAACCGTCCATCTGGATAAGGCCATTGATTTCTTTCAGCCCGTTGTCATAATCGCTCTGGGTCACATAATCAGAAAAACGGTCCAAAGCTTCATTTTGAAGATCAACGACCTTTTGAGCCGCTTCCTCGACTGCCCTTTCTTCACGCTTTTGTTCCTGGCGTTCCAGAAATGTCTGTGTCAGATATGGCAATACCATGACTGCGATCAATAAAATTGCGATTTTCTTTTTATGGGCAGCTATTTTCGTGAAAAAATTCTTAGAGGTATCAAATGGATGTTTCATAGGCCGGTTCCTTTCTTAAAAAGCGGATCATATTATAAATTGTATCCTTTAAAGAAAGGTTAACACAAATAATCGGAAAATTCAATGAATTTGTGAAAGGAACTGTAAACTTAAGAAAATAAAAGAAAAACACGAAAAATATTAAAAAACTACCCGAGTGAGTAGTATACATTTGATTTTATATTTGGTAGAATTGTAAAAAAGTCAAGCAGCAGATCTCAGAACATAAAAAATATGATGGTTGCGGAGAAGGGGGATTAATCGCATGACGAAGAAAAACATTGACGAGGTAATACGCCTGACGCAGGAATGTCTGACAAGATACTGGCAGCTGGATATTGACTATATCATCAGCTTGTGTGATGAAGATGTCGTATGGATAGGGGCCCTGCAGAGTGAGTTTACCATGGGAAAGGATGCCTTTATTGAGGATCTGACCGCTGTAAAAAAAGAGTTAAAACCATGTCATCTTGTTTCACAGGAGTATGTGGTGGCACAGAATGCAGGGACTGCCTGTACCATTGCCGGAAGATATCTGGTGACTACGGATGAAACCGTGGAATACTTTCTTCAAGCCCAGCAGAGGTGTACATTTACCTGGGAAATGGTGGAAGGAGACCTAAAAATCAAGCAGCTTCATGTGTCCAATCCCATTGGAGAACTAAAAGTAAAAAAGGGTGAAAAGTTCGTGAATGCCATAGGGGAAATGGCGCAGAAGTATCTGATGAACCATATTCATGCGCTGGAGGACACCAGACAACTTACGGTGATCGATGAAAAAGACGTGGTGCATTTTTTACATAACGAGGATATTGTGTATGTGGCAGCAGAGGGACGAAATTGCAGGATCTACACGGTGGATGGTTCGGAGATCTGCGGCAGGCTTAATATGACGGAATTTCAGCAGATCTGTGGGAAGGAACTGGTGCCGGTGCACCGCAGTTATGTGATCAACCGGAATTACATTTCCCTGATCCAACGGTATGAAGTGGTGATGCTGGATGGCAGTAAAATCCCGATTCCGGTAAAGAAATACAAGGAGATGAAGGATTGTCTGACAGAGATGCATGGTGTAAAAAAGGAAAAATGATTATTCGTTCCTCTTAGCAGGTAATTCGTTCCAAGACTATTGTCGAAAAATAAAAGGGAAAGTATAATAAAATTATGCCAATAGCGACATTTGACGTAAGACGTTTGATTTCATAATTGACTTTCAGGTTTGGGAGGAATGGAAATGAAGAGAAAACAAAGGAAAAACAGTCGCGAAAGAAAGGAGGAAGGGCTTGTGAAGACAAGGGCAAGAGGTATCCTGCTGATTCTGGCATTGTGCCTGTCCATGGTCGGAACCTCCGTGGTTTACGCAGAAGAAGCTGCGAGTCCACCCGGAGTGTACCAGGATGAAGGACAGGATCAGAGCCAGAACTCGGAAGATACCGGCAAAGACACGGAAAAAGAAGATGATTCCGGGGGCGACGAGAAAAAGAAAGACCAGAATTCCGGGACAGAAACACCGGGAAATACGGAGAACACGAGTAGTGCAGTGACTTCGGGAACGTCAGAGAATCCGGAAAGCACGCAGGGATCAGGAAGTACAGGAACACTGGAGAATACGGAAAACACAGGAAACACAGGAAACACGGAAACACCGGGAAGTACGGAGAATCCAGGAAGTACAGAGACACCAGGAGGTACGGAGACACCGGGACGTACGGGAAATAC
>CAKRHL010000308.1 GCA_934338765.1 uncultured Lachnospiraceae bacterium
GAACGTCCAAAAAATATACCAATACATACCAAAACCCCAAAGCCCCAAAAAACAGCAAAGGGCAAAAAGCAGGACAAGGACTTCCAGATCATAACCAAACCGAAAAATAATTCCTTTGAGATTGAATAACAGGACAACACTTCATCAGAACAATTCCTTATATATTTTTATCATCCGGTCTCTATCCAGCTCTACAAAATTATTGGCCAGAAGCCTCTGCTGATTTTCGATCACCGAATCCGTAAATGCCTCGATCTCCTCTTCCCGCATGCCATATTCATGCAATGGTTTTTTCTGGATGAGGTGATTCAATAATTTTTCCAGTTCCTCATATACATTCTCTACCGGACATCCCAGGATATCCGCAATACAATGGTTTAGTACGGCAATCTCCCCATCCGTTCTGATCTCCATATAATTTTTCATAACCCCTGTAAACATCGCATAATTTGACTCTCCATGAGGCACATGATATGTTGCCCCCAGCGGATAACTCATGGCATGTACCGCTGCACATCCGGCATTACCAAAGGCGATCCCGGCATAATTACTCGCCATCAGAAACTGTGACAACAGCGGTTTCCTCGCCTCAGGACCATGCTCTGCGATTTCCTTATAACCGTTAAGGATCATTTCAACAGCCTTGTATCCAAACATCCTTGTTGTCTGATTTCCCTTTGGCGACAAACTGGATTCTACCGCATGCACCAATGCATCGATAGAGCTTGTCGCAAACACTCCAAACGGAAGACTTTCCAACAATTCAGGTATCAGAACCGCACTGTCTCCATACATTTCATCAACCGCAAGTCCTTTTTTGGTTCCCCTGCTGTTTAGTGCAAGAATTGCAATATTCGTAACCTCGCTGCCCGTTCCGCATGTGGTAGGCACCAGGATAAGCTCTTTGTCCTTGACGGGCTTTATCTTTCCATCATACAGATCCAACACCGGAGAAACCTTACGCAGGGCAAACAGTTTAGAAATATCAATTACGGTTCCTCCACCCACTGCGATCACTCGTTTATGAGATCCCTTAATATCTTTATACATCGCCTCAACCATGTCATCTGATGGTTCTCCCTGTCCGTATTTTTCCTGAAATAGAGTATCGCATTTCAGATCCAGCTCTCCAAAAAACGGCTTGTATATATACTCATTTGTTACTACCAGATCGCCTTCTCCGATCTGAAATTCCTCGACAAAGGAACGAACCGTATCAAAATGATAAATATCCGGTTTGATCATTAATTCTTTCATATTCATCCTCATTTCCAAGAGTAGCTTATAGAGATCTGCTGCCCTCTCAAACAATTTTATTTATTGTGTGCTGCGCTGCCAGTTTGGCAATTGCTTTTTCCATAATATCCAGACCTGCTTCCAGCTGTTCGTCCGTAATAACAAGAGGTGCAAGAAATCTTATCACATTTCCGTAAATTCCCGCACTCTCCACAATAAGACCGTTTGCTGCACATTCCTGAACCAGTTTTTTAACCAGCTCCCCATCAGGCTCCTTGGACTCCTGATCTTTGACAAATTCCAGTCCGATCATAGCCCCGAGTCCGCGGATATCACCGATCACTCCATATTTTTCTTTCATTGCTTCATAACGTGCTGTTACCTTTCTGCCGATCTCCCGGGCACGTCCTGCCAGATCATCCCTTTCCATTATTTCAATGGCTTTCAATGCAGAGGCGCAGGATACGGCATTGCCACAATATGTTCCTCCGATCGTCCCTGCCGGAACCGCCTGCATTATCTCCTCTCTGGCTATAATGGCACTGAGCGGCATACCTCCTGCAATAGATTTCGCTGTCGCCAGAATATCCGGCTCACATCCTGCATCCTTCCAATATTCTGATGCAAACATCCGTCCTGTTCTGCAGAATCCCGCCTGAACCTCATCAGCGACCAAAAGTATCCCATTCTCGTCACAGATTTTGCGTACAGCCTTGACCCACTCAATAGGAGCCGGTATAAATCCACCTTCACCCTGTAATGGTTCAACTACGATCGCCGCAATGGTATCCGCTGCACCACACTCTTCAAAAACATCATAGATCGAACTGATATAATAGTCAATCGCAGCCTCCTTTGGCATACCGGCCGGCTTTCTGTATAAATATGGAAATCTGGCACGGAAAACACCGTGTGAAAGAGGTCCCATATTTGTTGCATACGCTTTCTTGGAAGTCATTGTCATTGTCAATTCGGTACGTCCGTGAAAAGCTCCTGAAAATACAATGATATTTGGTCTTTTCGTATATCCCCTCGCAATCTTTACTGCATTTTCATCTGCCTCAGCCCCGCTATTGGCAAAAAAAGTACGTTTCTTCTCTCCCTTGACCGGCACGATCTGATTA
>CAKRHL010000309.1 GCA_934338765.1 uncultured Lachnospiraceae bacterium
GGTGAAACCCCAAAGTCTTCTCCGGCAGTGACACCGGTGGCAAATACTCTGGAGCCGGTACGTCCGCAGAAATCTCTTTCGGTCAACAATTTTTGTGTTTCATCAACGGATAACTACAAGGTTCGGTTGTCATGGACAGAAAATCAATATGCGGATGGATATCGTTTGTTTTTGGCGGAGGGAAGAAACGGAAAATATCGTTTGCTGCGTAAGTTTGGAAAAAGCCGGACTGCATTTACGTATCCAAAGCAAAAGGCAGGAGTACTTTACCGGTATAAGCTTCAGGCACAAAAAAAAGAAAATGGCAGTATTATATACGGAGCCTTTACCGCACCAATGACGATCATGGTTACAAGACTTGTCACCCCGTCCGTCTCTGTAAAAAAGAAAAAGGCAGGAAACATCCCTTATTTACAGATTTGTGTGAAAAAGGCAAATGCAGACAAGGTGCAGATGTATGTTTCCACAAACAATAAGTCATATCAGGCGATCCGTTTACGGGAAAATTCGATCCGGAAACTTCATGGTATATATCGGATCCGTTATAAACGGGGAAAACGGGATTTTCGGATCCGGATCCGTACCTACAAAAAGTTACGGGGGAAAACGCTATATAGTTATTATTCCAAGGTGGTCCGGGTACGCACATAGCTTTCGGAAAAAGAAAGAATATATTTTGATTTTGTAAGTACAGATTGCACAAAGATAAAAAATAATAATTTTTTTTGAGCAAAACTATTGAAAATGATTTCGGATTGTGCTATTATTGCTTTCGTAAAGAGCGAAGGTGCTTCTATTTTTGAAATAGAGGCACCTTTTTTGTTTTCTAAAACAGGAAATAAACAGCAGAAGTTTATTTTGGAAGGCATAAGGCTCAAAAGGAATGCGCAATCCTATCGTAGTTATAGAAACAGGAGAATGGTGATGGACAGAAAGGTGGTACGGATATGTTGAATTCTGGAGATACAGGATTTATGATGATAGCAACGGCGTTTGTATTTTTTATGACGCCGGGACTGGCGTTTTTCTATGGAGGACTTGTTCGCCGGAAAAATGTCTTAAATACAATGCTTTCGTCGTTTTTTATTATGGGGCTTGCCTCTCTGATGTGGGTGCTGGTGGGATATTCTCTTTCCTTCAGTGGCAACTGCGGCGGTGTGATCGGTAATCTGAAAAGCTTCTGCATGAATAATGTGGGCTGGGAGCCGGGAGCTTATGCAGATGGAATACCGGCACTGCTGTTTGCAGCATTTCAGATGATGTTTGCCATTATTACCCCGGCACTGATCACGGGATCTGTGGCAGGCAGAATGAAATTTAAAGCATTATTTGCTTTCATCGCTCTATGGCTTTTGGTCGTATATTTTCCAATGGCCCATATGGTATGGGGCAAAGGCGGACTTCTCGGTGAAGTACTTGGCTCCGTGGACTTTGCAGGTGGTAATGTCGTACATATTAGTTCCGGTGTCAGTGGTCTCGTGCTTTCCCTGATGCTTGGCAAGCGCCGCGGATATGAAAAGACTGCATACCGTACCCATAATATTCCGTTTGTATTGCTGGGAGCTTCTATTCTGTGGTTTGGATGGTTCGGCTTCAATGCAGGAAGTGCTTTGGGAGCAAATGGGCTGGCCGTTCACGCATTTATGACAACAAACACCTCTGCAGCCTGTGCGATGCTTTCATGGATGGCAATTGATATGATCCGTGACGGTAAGCCGACTGTGATCGGTGCCTGTACCGGTGCCGTACTGGGTCTGGTGGCCATCACACCGGGAGCCGGCTTTGTACCGTTGTGGTCTGCGATCATTATTGGTATTGTGGTCAGTCCGATCTGTTACTTTATGATGTCTGTAGTAAAGAAGCGTTTTGGTTATGATGACGCATTGGATGCTTTTGGCTGTCATGGTGTCGGTGGTATCTGGGGTGGTATTGCAACGGGAATATTCGCGCAGAAATCCATCAATGGAGTGGCACGTTGGGATGGATTGATCTACGGTGATCATCATTTATTCCTGGCACAGATCATTAGTATTGTGGCAACGATCGCGGTTGCTATTGTGGGAACGCTGATCTGTGCATCCATCGTGAAGCTGTTTACTCCGCTGCGAGTATCAGAGCATGATGAGAGAATGGGATTGGACGAGAGCCAGCATGGTGAGAGTGCATATCCGTCCTTTAATGGATTGGACTAAGAAGTACAATTGCCATAATATAGAAATCTGTAAGAGCGGTTTGAAGGATAAAAGACAGATTGTGATGATAAAGAAAGTCAGGAGGTCAGGATTATGATCAAAATCGATGCAATTATTAATGAAGATAAAATGGAGGATGTAAAGGATGCCCTTCAGCAGCTGCAGGT
>CAKRHL010000310.1 GCA_934338765.1 uncultured Lachnospiraceae bacterium
GTCTGGAGGCGCGTTTTACCACCAGCGAATGGATCGTAATGCTGTCGGGATCCAGCTCTTTGATCTGCTCCAGTGTATCTTCAAAATCCTCCGGTGTCTCCCCCGGAAGACCAATGATCAGATCCATATTAATATTTTCAAAGCCACATTTTCTTGCAAGAGTAAAGACTTCCTTTGTCTGCTCCACGGTGTGATGCCTGCCGATGCTCTGCAGTGTCTTGTCCTGCATGGTCTGAGGATTGACTGAGATTCTCTCCACGCCAAACTGACGCAGCACCATCAGCTTCTCCCTTGTAATGCTGTCCGGTCTTCCGGCCTCCACCGTGATCTCTGCTGCCTCTTTCACCAGAAAGCTTTCATACAGACACTGTAACAGCTCCCCCATCTGCTCTGCTGTCAAAGTAGTAGGTGTTCCTCCTCCGATATAAACAGAGGTCAGACGTTTCCCTCTCCTGAGTCCGGCACAAAAACGGATCTCCTTCTTCAATGCCTCCAGATAATCCGGTATCAATGACTGAAACTGCTCCAGTGGATACGACGGAAAAGAACAGTAAAGACAGGTGGACGGACAAAACGGAATGCCTATATACAAGCTGTACCCCTTGTCGTACTCTGCCTTTTGTAAAAGCTTTGCTTCCCGGACGGCAATGTCCAGACAAAGCTCTGCCTTTTCCTCACTGCAGCAATATTCCTCTTTCATACTACGCCGCACCTGTTCCAGAGGTTCCCCCTCCAACAGACGGTTCATGGGAATCTTTGTAGGGCGCACTCCTGTCATGGTTCCCCATACGGGAATACTACGCTGTATCCCCTCCGGCAGCTCCGTTTCGTCAATACTGCTGTATAATTCAAATAAAAGTTTTTTCAGTTTATTTTTATAAGATGTCCTGTAAGGATGTGTGGTCTTGTCCACATGCTTGTGAAAGTCCTGTTCTCCGCTGACGGAAACGCTCCTGCGGTGAAGATGACCTTTCAAAAGCAGCCATCCCCCAATCTCATACTGTCCCAGCGACACACCGGTCAACATAGAAATGTCATCCTCTGCCTCGCGCTCCGCCAGCTCAGATAATGCGGCATCCGTCTGATCCTGCTGTATGATCACCCGGTTATGTTCTCCCGGGAAAAATCCTGTCACCAATGCCTGAAGCTCATAATCAAAGTCCCGTTCAGACAAAACGATATCTATCATTTGAATCCTCTTTTCTGCGTGATTTCCTGCAGTCAAACATAAAATTTATGATCACTGATCCATCAGCGGACCGCATACGGATTAAACATCTGCTCATCACGGATCGTTGTCATCATTCCATGCCCCGGATATACCCGGACCGCCTCCGGAAGCACCAGAAGCTTCTCCCGCACAGAGCGGATCAGTTCCCGGCTGCTGCCGGTAGGAAAATCCGTTCTGCCCACCGACTCCTGAAACAATGTATCTCCGGAAAACAACATACATGCATTTGGGAAATAAAAACACATACCTCCACTGGTATGTCCCGGTGTCAGAATGCAGCGCATGGTTTCTCCCAGCATTTCCAGCTCCTGACCATCCTCCAGCCAGACATCCGCTTTCAAGCCCACACTATCTCCCATCATGACAGAAACATTCTTCCCGGGATCTGCTAACAATGCCTCCTCCTCTTTCGAAGCATATATCTTTGTCTGAAACTTCTTACGAACCTCATCAGCCGCTGTAATATGGTCAAAATGTCCATGGGTCAGTAAAATCCCTGTCACATGAAGCTGCTTTTTCTGTACATAAGCCTCGATCTTGTCCGCCTCATAGCCGGGATCTATGATCAGACAATCCTTCGTGTCCTCCCGGTACAAAAAATAACAGTTGGTCTGTATCGGTCCTACAACCCGAAAATCACATTTCAATAAACTCATATTTATCCTCATTTCTCTCACTTAACTAAGCACGGCTTCTCTCAATATCTGTCACACTCGGTACATTCCGCAGCTTTTTGATCAGTTCATTTAATGCCTCCACGCCGCGGATCGCAAAACTGACATTGATGGTTGCAATACCCTGCTTGCTTATTCTGGTATTCAGAGCTTTGACATCGATCTTATTCTCCGTCAGAACCCTTGTAATATCCATCAGGATTCCCATACGGTCATATGCATAGATCACGATCTCCGCATCGTAATCTTCATCTGCAGATCCCTGGGAATCCACACTCCACTCTGCCTCAATGATCCTCTGACGATCTGCCTCGGAAAGATTCATCATATTGACACAGTCAGTCCGGTGAATGGAAACCCCACGTCCCCTTGTAACAAATCCGATGATCTCATCTCCCGGCACCGGACTACAGCACTTGGAAAAACGCACAGACACGTCCGAAA
>CAKRHL010000311.1 GCA_934338765.1 uncultured Lachnospiraceae bacterium
CCCTGTCCGCCTCTATTTCACATTGTCTTCCGTGATTTTTCTCATAATTCACAAAGTCAATAATGTCCTTCATTTCATTATCACTTACGTTCGGATAATCTGATAAGGCTTTGTATAAAACGCCATCCCATAATTCTGTGAACTCATGGTTTCCTATATTTATCTTCATATTGTTATCACCTGTCTTAGGATTCTCCTAATTCTAGAATTTTTTCTCCTGTCTGCGGATCTTCGATCCCGAGCAAAGATAAAATCAATGCCATTCGCATATATTTTCCGTTCTGTACCTGCTGAAAATAAGCCGCTCTGCTGTCATCATCCACATCGTAAGCAATCTCATCAACACGTGGCAGCGGATGCAGTACCGGCATATCTTCCTTTGCCAGCTGCAGTTTTTCCCGATTGAGAATATAAGTATCTTTCAGACGGATATAATCCTCTTCATTGAAAAAGCGTTCTTTCTGTACTCTCGTCATATAAAGAACATCCAGCTTGGGAAGGCTATCTTCCAGACTGGATACTTCCTCATACGGCGTATGCGTCGGCTCTAATGTTTCATCCACAAGATAATCTGGGATTCTGAGTTCTTCCGGCGAGATAAAATAGAATTTATTTCCTGTATGGCGCACCAGGCTCTTTACTAGCGAGTGCACCGTTCTTCCGAACTTCAAATCTCCGCAGAAACCGATGGTCAGATTGTCGAGTCTACCAAGTCTCTGGCGAATAGTCATCAGATCGATCAAAGTCTGTGTTGGGTGATTATGTCCGCCATCCCCGGCATTAATGACCGGGATTTTCGAATACATGGACGCACAAAGCGGTGCCCCTTCCTTCGGATGGCGCATGACAATAATATCTGCATAACAACTAACGACCCTTACCGTATCCGCAATTGTCTCCCCTTTGGAAACGCTCGATTGGTCCGCCCCTGCGAATCCAATCGTCTGTCCACCAAGACTGAGCATTGCCGATTCAAAAGAAAGCCTCGTTCTGGTACTTGGCTCGTAAAAAAGTGTTGCAAGCTGTCTGCCGTCTGCTGCATGTGCATAAGCTTTTGGATTTGCAGCAATCCTGTCTGCGAAATCCAGCACTTCATACGTTTCTTCTACTGTAAAATCCAAAGGACTTATCAAATGTCTCATAACCACTCTCCTTTTGTTAAATACTGACTTCTCTCTGCACCTACGGATATGAACTGTATTTCATGCTGCAGAAGATCCTCTAACGTCTCTACATACGTTTTGGCTGCATCCGGCAGTTCATCATAGGTTACGCAACCGCTGATGTCTGTCTGCCAGCCGGGAAGCATTCTCACAATTGGTACATATTCTTCTAGATCCTCTATCGGATCAAAATCCGTCACTTCCTGATTTCCCTTTTTGTAACCTACAATCACAGGGATTTCTTTCATCATACTGAGCACATCAAGCTTAGTTAATGCAATCTTGTCCGCGTTCTGACACTTTAATCCATACCGGCTTGCAACCGCATCAAACGGTCCTACACGGCGCGGACGTCCTGTGGCAGCACCATATTCTCCGCCAAACTTGCGCAGAAGTTCCATCCAGGATTCTGGCATGGCTTTTTCTGCTGTAAATGGCCCTGCACCTACACAGGTTGAATAAGCTTTCAGTACACCAACGACATGGTCCAGTTGCTTTCCCGGTATCCCCGCCCCTATCGGACCGTAGGCAGAAATCGTTGAAGAACTTGACGTATATGGAAAAATGCCATAATCAATATCCCGCATAGCTCCAAGCTGTGCCTCTAAAACAACACGTTTTCCTTCCTTTAATGCTTCCTCGAGATAAGCACCTGTGTCTACTATATATGGCCATAACTCTGCTGCCTGAGCTTCACACCAGGAAAGCAGTGCCGGATAGGACATCGGTTCCTGATAATAGCATCCTGCAAGCTCCAGATTCTTTGCCTCGAGCATCATTTTCAAACGATTCTGTACGGATTCCTCTTTTAGATGAAGCAGATCCCCAAGACGCAGTGTCTTCTTTCTGTATTTGTCACTGTATGCATAGGCAATGCCTCTTTTTGTGGAACCAAACGCTGCTCCTGTTTTTGCAAGACGTGTTTCTTCGAGTTCATCCTGAATTTTGTGCCAAGGCATAGAGATTGTTGCCCGTTTGGAAAGTTTTAAGTTGTTTGGTGTGACCACAACACCTTTTTCCCTGATCTGTGCAATTTCGTTTGTCAGATGTTCCAGGTCTACCACCATACCATCGCCGAGTACGCATATTACATTCTCATGCAGAATACCGGAATGTCCGGTCGGTAAGTATTCTCGCAAAAATAAGTCCAAGCGGTAACGATACAATAATCATGATCGC
>CAKRHL010000312.1 GCA_934338765.1 uncultured Lachnospiraceae bacterium
AAGCAGGCATCTGGAGAGCCGTAGAGATTGCATGTGCAGACAGTTTTATATCAGAGCTGGAACAGGGCATAGATACGCTGCTTGGCGAGCGTGGTCTGGGACTTTCCGAGGGACAGATGCAGAGACTTGCAATTGCCAGGGCAGTCTATTCCGACCGACCGGTGCTGCTTCTGGATGAAGCTACCAGTGCACTGGATGCAGGAACCGAACAGGCAGTACTTGAAAATCTGCGGAACATGACGGATAAGACGGTGATCATTGTCACACACCGACCGGCAGCACTTAAGCTGTGTGACAGGCAGATCGCATTCGGAGAAAATGCAGCTTCGTAATGGAAGATTGCGATTCAATGAAATCATAAGACAGGAAAGAAGGGAAAGGCATTCGTATGGCGGATACAAAGCATAAAGGAAAAGAAATAAGTACAAGTGATACTAAAGCAGAAATTGAGCATAAGCGGCAAATCGAATATGACATGATTTATCTGGCAGGATTAGGGATCAACGATAATGTGCAGGATTGCAAGCCGGATGAGAAATGTCTGGAGCGATACCGCACAAACGAAGAGGATAGGAAAGCACTCTGCCGCCTGAGTGCAGGGCATTTTATAGATGCACTTGTCGGCACGACAATAAAGCATGCAGGTGTCACACTGCCGAAATACTGGGAAGAGCGTATGGTAAAGGCAATCCGCAAGGTACTTTTATTTGACATGGAGCGTGAGAAACTCTGTGCTTGGATGGACAGGGAACAGATCTGGTACCTGCCATTAAAAGGCATTGTCTTAAAGGACTTTTATCCTTCGGTTGGTATGCGTCAGATGTCGGATAATGATATCTTATTCGATGCAGATGCATGGGAGAGGGTGCAGGATCATATGCTTTCGGAAGGCTATGAAGCGGAAGGCGTGGGGCAGGGAAACCATGATGTCTACAAGAAATCTCCGGTCTACAATTTTGAGATGCACAGTTCACTTTATGGCAAGGGACATACAGAAAGCTGGGTGGAATATTACCGCAATGTAAAAGAGAGATTGATCCCGGATCAGGCAGGAGCATCCTTTGGATACCACATGCGTGATGAGGATTTCTACATCTATATCACCAGCCATGCCTATAAGCATTATGCCGGAAGTGGCACCGGTGTGCGTACACTGCTTGATTTTTACGCATATCTTCGGGCGAAAGAAGAAACGCTTGATTTTTCCTATATCGAACAGGAATGTACGAAACTTGGAATCGTAGCTTTTGAAAAGCAGAACCGCAGCCTTTGTAAAAAAGTGTTCACACCACAGCGCAGATATGACAGAGTTTCTTTTGAGCAGTCCTTGTCACAGGATGAGCTTGATATGTTGAAATATTACCTTTCATCCGGTGTGTACGGAACCATCGACCGTTTGATCGCAAACCGCATGGAAAAACAAAGGAAGGCAGATGGAAAGCTGTCAAAGTTTACTTACTACTGGCATCGTATATTTCCCGGAATGGAGCTGTATGAGCAGTATCCGATTCTTGTGAAGCATAAGTGGCTGATACCGGGACATTGGTTTTACAGGATCGTGCGTCTGATTTTTAGCAGGAAATGCAGAGAGAAGATAATGCGTGAGATGAAGGCGGTAAAGAGGGCTGTGGAAAAGAAAGCGACGAATGAGTAGGGAAACGATCAGATAAAGAAGTTTAAGGCACTGTTTCGTTTTTTATTGGAGTTCAGTGCCTTTTACTTTAAAATAATATGATGTTAATTTATATAGCTGTTTTTCGCCATTGCTTTTTAGGTTCAAATTTGCCACAATCATCACAGGTCTGTGGCCAGTTGATTTTCCATTCAAAATATTCATTTCTGGTTATCTTGCCAGATTTCAGTTCTTCTTTTCTAAGAGTCCATTCTTTCAAAAAATCATTGAGAACCCCATAATTAAACCACATACCAACTGGTGGATGTACAGGCCAGTCATCAGAATCATGGTAGCGGATAGCGGTATCCTCACTGGAATTGCATTTCTCGTCTGGATAAGTCTCTAATTGAAAGAGTTTGATCATACCGGGATTAAACTCATCAATCCAAAAAAACGTTTCCATTAATTCTTCAGCATTCATTACACTTGGTTCATACAGTGTGATAGGGTTTACATCGAGAATCCTGGCCATTTCAGTCACCAGATCTTTACGGGGAACCCGGTAGTTGGTTTCGTATTGAGCGAGACGGTTTGCTCCCTTATCGCCCCAGCCAAGAGCAGCACCAAGTTCTGCCTGTGTCATATTCCGGAATGTCCGGATTTTTTTTATTTTATCACCAATTGTCATATCAGATTTCCTGCTTTCTTT
>CAKRHL010000313.1 GCA_934338765.1 uncultured Lachnospiraceae bacterium
GGGCAGGATCAGGAATATGATGATATGGTATCTCTTGATGATCTGCCGGATCTCAGTGAAATAGAGGATCCGGGATTGTTGTCTGACGATCCTGCGGAGGAAGCAGCCACGGAAGAGCCGGCTGCAGAGGAGTCCGTGGATGATCTGGTGGGAGATTTTCTGGATGATCTTGATGCTTCCGGAGGTACAGCCGATGCGGAGCCGGAGAAGGAGCATGAGGATACAGACGCTGTTGATCAAGATATCCCTTCTGCAGAGGAGATGGATTCCTTAATGGACGTGGACAAAGCCTTGTCCGGTGATATGGATGCTCCGGAGGAAGCGCAGGCCGAGCCGGATATAGCCCCTGAGGCTGAGCCGGAGGAGGAAACCTTTGGTCTGGATGATATTCTGGCATTGGAACCGGAGGAGGAAGAACCGGGAGATGATATGCAGGCGCTGCTGGAGGGACTGTCAGAGGATGATATGTCCGGGCTTGCGTCAGATGATCAAAGTGCATCTGCAACAGGGGAAAAGAAACCGGGGTTGTTAAAACGACTGTTTGGCAATATTGTGACAGACGAGATTGCGGAAGCGGAGCGGATCCAGAGAGAAAAGGATAAAGAGGAAGCGGCTGCAAAGCAGGAGGCAGCAGAGGCTGCGCAGGCTGAGAAAAAGCTTGCCAAGGAGGCAAAAGCAGCAGAAAAGGCGGAAGCCAAGAAAGCAAAGGCTGAGGAAAAAGAGCTGAAGAAAGCTGCGAAAGCCGAGGAAAAAGCGCAGAAAAAGGCGGAGAAGGAAGCAAAGAAAGCCGAGGAGGCGGCCCAGGCTGAGCTGGAGGTTACCGGAAAGCTCAATAAAGTAGGGGTTTCCATTGTCATCATTCTGGCAGCAATGTTTCTGGCAACAGAAATCTCGGGCACAGAGATCTTTAGTTACCGATCCACCATGAAGCAGGCAACCGGCTTCTTTGAAGCAGGAAAATACACGGATGCTTATCAGAAGATTCTGGGGACCGATATGAAAAAGAAGGATCAGGAGACCTATGATAAGATCATTACTGTTATGAAGGTACAGCGTTCCTTAAATTCTTATGAGAATTATGACAATATGAAGTATTATCCGGATGCATTAAATGCATTGCTGGTGGGATTAAAGAGGTATGATGAGAATATTGAGACAGCCAGAAATTTGGAGGTCGAAAAGGATATGGACAGTTGTAAAGAAAAGATCCTGACTCTGCTGGATGAGGAGTATGGTTTATCCGAGGAGCAGGCGAGAGAGCTTCTTTCCTTGAAAAAGGATACATACACGGACCGGGTTGTAAAGCTTGGTTTACAGAAAAAGAATTCATAATATGGCAATAAACAGGGCATTGAGATTTTCTCAATGCCCTGTCTGACTATGATAACAGTAATTGATCTGATATTGTTTTAGGGGAACGCATCTTAATTGTTGGGAGCTCCTTCATAGACAGCTTCGTTGGTCAGCTCGATACCAAGCTTTTTGAAGGTATTGATATCGATCGGAGATAAGATCGAGGAAACGTGAAGCTGGCAGCCTGATAATTTAGGAAGCTGTTCCAATGCAAGCTTGGCATTTGGATCGGATACTGCACACATGGAAAGCGCGATCAATACCTCGTCTGTATGAAGGCGGGGGTTTTTGCTTCCGAGATAGCCGGTCTTTAACTGCTGGATCGGTTCAATAAAAGTGCGGGAGATCAGATGCACCTTTTTGTCAATCCTGCCCAGTACCTTGATGGCGTTTAAGAGAACGGCTGATGCCGGTCCCAGCAGATCTGAGGTGGATCCGGTAACAATCGTTCCGTCAGGCAGCTCCAATGCTGCTGCGGCAGAGCCGTTTTTGACTGCCAGATCATTGGCAGCGGGAACAACCGTGCGGTCATTGACAGTGATCTTTGCCTGCTTCATGATCAGCTCCTGCTTGTAGACCTCATCCTTAGAGGCTTCATCTTTCACAAAGCGGTTCAGAGACTGATAATATCTGCGGATGATCTCCTGACGGGAGGCCTCCTGACAAACTTCATCATCCACAATACAGTTTCCTGCCATATTGACTCCCATATCTGTCGGTGACTTGTATGGACAATGACCGTAAATACCTTCAAACATAGCGGCCAGTACCGGGTATATCTCAATATCGCGATTATAATTGACGGTAGTCTCTCCATAAGTCTCCAGATGGAAAGGGTCGATCATATTAACATCGTTCAGATCTGCAGTGGCGGCCTCATATGCCAGATTGACCGGATGCTTTAACGGAATATTCCAGATTGGGAAGGTTTCAAATTTGGC
>CAKRHL010000314.1 GCA_934338765.1 uncultured Lachnospiraceae bacterium
GCACTGGCCGCGGTGCTACAGTTAGCCGTGACCATGGATTATTCCATCTTCCTGCTGGAAAGCTACGAGGCCAATAAGGAGAGATTTCCGGGAGATAACAAGCGTGCCATGAAGCATGCCATTACCAACACATTCGTATCCATATCAAGCAGTTCCCTGACAACGATTGCCGGTTTTCTGGCACTTTGCAGCATGACTTTCCGTCTTGGTGCAAACATCGGTATCGTCATGTCAAAGGGTGTTATTATTGGTGTTATCGCCTGTGTAACAGTGCTTCCGGCATTGATCCTGACCTTTGATAAGGCAATTGATAAAACTTCTCATAAATCTCTCTTGCCAAATCTGGACGGTCTGTCTAAGATAGTTGTGAAGTATCATTGGGTTGCACTGGCATTATTTGTGCTTTTGATCGCACCGGCAGCTTATGGTAATGCAAATTATAAGATTTATTATAATATTGATTCTTCATTACCAAAGACCATCCCAAGTGCCATTGCAAATGATAAGCTCTCCGAGGAGTTTGATATGAGTAACATGCATATCGTCCTGATGAAAAACGGAGATCTGTCTGCTAAGGACAAAAAGAACATGAGCGATAAGATCGAGAAGGTTGATGGAGTAAAATGGGTGATCGGTCTCAGCTCCATGATCGGACCGAATATGCCGGAGAGTATGATACCGGACAGTCTGCGGGATATCTTACAGACAAAGGATTATGAGCTGATGTTTATATGCTCCGATTATAAATCGGCGACGGATGAGGTCAATGCACAGATCGCCGATATCAATAAGATCGTAAAGAGTTATCAGAAGGGAGCAATGGTTATTGGTGAGGCACCGCTGATGAAGGATCTGCAGGATGTTACGGATGTGGATCTGAAGAATGTAAATACCATTTCCATTGCAGCGATCTTCCTGATCATCCTGATCACATTTAAATCAATCTCTATCCCGATCATACTGGTATCTGTGATCGAGTTTGCGATTGCCTGCAATATGTCGGTTCCATTCTATACCAATACTTCGTTGGCATTTGTAACGAGTATCGTGATCGGAACCATACAGCTTGGTGCCACGGTGGATTATGCGATCCTGATGACCAGCCGTTATCACAAAGAAAGGATTAATGGTGCAAGCAAGGCAGAGGCTGTGGGGATTGCACATAAGGCATCCGTTAAATCGATTTTGACCAGTGGCTTTGGATTCTTTGCCGCAACCTTTGGCGTAAGTCTCTATTCCCAGATCGATATGATCAAGTCCATCGTTACACTTCTTGCAAGAGGTGCCGTGATCAGTATGGTGGTCGTTATCTTTATCCTGCCGGCAATGCTGTGGCTGTTTGACGGAGTGATCGTACGAACCTCTTTGGATATGCGCAAGGCTGGTATTGTTCAGAGAGATAAAGAAGCGAAGAAGGCAAAGTTATCATAGATTGGCAGAAAGGAAGAATAGTGTGAAAAATAAATTTTTCACACGACAAATTTGTGTCTGCGGCCCAAAGTTTTCGGGCTGAGATAAGAATGGAGGACTATTATTATGAGAAAAAATATGAAACGAATCCTGGCGTTAGGTTTAACAGGTCTTTTGACAGCCGGCCTTCTTACCGGCAGCGTAGAGTATGCCGGTCATACATTTACAGTAGATGCCATGGCTGCCAGTGTATCAAATGAAAAAGTGAAAACAAATGAGTCCGGCGGACTGGATAAAGATGAGGTATCCAAGCAGGAGACCGTTTATGTCAATACAGATGCCGCAGGCAGTGTGAAAGATGTAGTCGTTTCCGACTGGCTGAAAAATTCCGGTATCAATGGCAGCGTGAAGGATGTGTCAGATCTGACAGACATCGAAAATGTTAAGGGTGATGAAAAGTTCGTGCAGAACGGAGATAAGCTTACCTGGAATACGGGAGATCAGGATATTTATTATCAGGGCAAGTCAGATAAAGAGCTTCCTGTCAGCATGAAGATTACTTACAAACTGGATGGCAGGGAGACAGCGCCAAAGGATCTGATCGGAAAGAGCGGAAAGCTTGAGATGACCATTAAATATATAAATCATTCTAAGCAGACGGTTTCTCTGGCAGGCAAGCAGACGGATCTTTATACACCGTTTATGATGGTAACAGGCATGATACTGCCGGTAGACAATTTTCAAAATGTAACCATCGACAATGGTACTCTGGTATCTGAGGGAGATAATGATGTGGTTGTTGCTTATGGTTTCCCGGGACTGGCAGAGAGTTTGGATCTTGACAATCTTGATTTTGGTGATGATATGGATAT
>CAKRHL010000315.1 GCA_934338765.1 uncultured Lachnospiraceae bacterium
AAAAAATCAATGATTTTGGTGATACCTATGAAGAGGGGGATGGGGTATTTAATGGTGACAGTGGTGTGATCCGTACAATTTCCGCTTTGACAGAGACTGTTACAGTAGAGTTTGAGGAGGGAAAGACGGCGGAGTACGATTTTTCGGACATGGAGGAGCTGGAGCTTGCCTATGCAATTACAATACATAAATCGCAGGGAAGCGAGTATCCGGCCGTGATTCTTCCAATTCTGAATGGTCCGAAAATGCTTTTTAATAGAAATCTGTTATATACTGCAGTGACAAGAGCGAAAAAATGTGTAACCATTGTAGGAAGCAGTCAGATGGTGGATCAGATGATCTGTAATATAAATGAAAAAAAGAGATATTCCAGTTTATGGCAGAGAATACAGGAGATGGAGGTGACTGATGCAAAAGAGCTTTCGTGACAAAGTTTTGGATTTTTTTTATCCTGCGAGATGTCCGGTGTGTGATAATGTCCTGGCAGTGGGGGAAAGTGGCATATGTCCGGAGTGTTTGACGAGAATTAAGTACATCCGTGAACCGAAATGCTGCCGCTGTGGAAAGCCATTGGAGGAGGAAGAGGAGTTTTGTGGTGACTGCCGTGGAAAAAAATATGCTTTTCTTTCAGGAAATGCCCTGCTTCTTTATGACGGCAGCATGCAGGAGTCAATAGCACGTTTTAAGTATTCCGGCCGCCGGGAGTATGCGGGGATATATGCACAGCAGTTATATAAAAGGTATCATAAATGGATCGAGCAGATCCGGCCTGATGCATTGATTCCGGTTCCAATACACCGAAGCAGATTGAATAAGAGGGGCTATAATCAGGCGGAGCTTATAGCAGTGCATTTGGGAAAAATGATGCAGATCAATGTACGCACAGATCTGCTGATGCGTGTGCGGAAAACAAAACCTCAGAAGGAACTGACGGCAGCAGAAAGATTAAAAAATCTAGAAGATGCATTTTGTCTGGGCAGGGGGAGGGAAGAGTTGAATCGACTTCCGGAGTGTGTTATAATCATAGACGATATTTATACTACCGGAAGTACAATGGAAGCATGTTCCAGGGTGCTTCGAAGCATTGGGATCAGCAAAATTTATTTTTTGTGTGTATGCATTGGAAGTGGCAGTTAAGGAGAGATGAGTATGGATGTGAGAAATTGTAAATTGTGCGGAGGTCTGTTTAACTTCACGGGGAATCCTCTGTGTCCGCTGTGCAATAAAAAGATGGAAGAAAAATTTGCAGTAGTAAAGCAGTATATCAGGGAAAATCCCAAAAGTTCTATCGCAATGGTTTCTGAAGAGACAGAGGTGCCGATGCAGCAGCTCAAGCGGTGGATCAGAGAAGAGAGACTGAGTTTTTCTAAGGACTCAGGGGTAGTTATTCAGTGTGAGAAGTGTGGGGCTGCTATATTGACAGGCAGATTTTGCAAAGAGTGCAAAAAGACAATGACTAATTCATTCGAAAGCTTATACCAATCCCCGGCAAGATCAACGGGAGAGAAGAAAAGTTCAGCGAATGCCAGAATGCGCTTTATTGATAAATAATAAAGTACGGAGGAGGTGGCACGCTTTTGGAGGATGTTCGGGATATACTTCGCATCCCTAACAGGGAAGTGATATCTGTGACAAGGGCGTTGGCGGGTCTTGATCTGGAAAAGATAGATACACAGCAATGTACAAAAGACAAATATACAACAGTTATGATACATACCAGAGGATTTTTCCTGGCAGACATCCTATGCGAGATAAATGAACGCATGTGCGACAGCATTATTTCAGGAATGTACGGAGGAGGCATGCCGCCTGACAGCGAGCGGCCATTATATTTAAATGAGTACATGAACATTGTCTGTGGGAGAATCGTATCGAAGGTAAATACGCTGACAGGCAGTGTATCAAAATTGTCAACTCCGGAATATTGTGGAGCCGCAGAACCTGATCTTGAAATAAACGAGTCGATGCACTGTATCAGACTGGCATATCAGAATGGTCAGGGATTAATAAGATTTATTATTCAGTTTGATTTTCAACAGAATGGAGGAGAAGATATATGAGTACAACGATCATGGTGGTTGATGATTCCCCGTTTGCTTCAAAACAGATCAAGGATATCGTGGAGGACAATGGATATGAAGTGATCGGTTATGCCAAGAATGGTGAAGAGGGAATAGAGTTGTATAAGGAATTAAAGCCGGATATTGTTATTCTGGACATCATAATGCCGGGGATCAATGGTCTGGAAACGGCTGAAATCCTGAAAA
>CAKRHL010000316.1 GCA_934338765.1 uncultured Lachnospiraceae bacterium
CCGATGTCCATACAGATTGCATCGACGGCACCGGATTCCAGATTCATCACAGCACTATTGTAATCCGATACTTCCTGCATCTCTGCAAAGGATTCTGCTAACTTCTTATTTTCTTCTGTTGCATCATCTCCGACTAAAGCTGCCTTGGCAGAAGAATCTGCCTGCACAACGACAACTTTTCCGGCAAGATCCGATAATTTCTTAATGTCGCTGCCTTTGTTGACCAAAACAACTTGTGAGTTGTCAACGTAAGCGTCCGACCAGGTATACAGATCCTCTCGTCCATTCATCGTAAATCCATTCCAGATGCAATCGATCGTGTTAGAGTTTAACTCCATATCCTTCGAATCCCAGTCGATCGGCTGTTTCTTCAAGGTCCAGCCCCTCCTGTCACAGACCTCCTGCGCCAGATCAAGGTCAAATCCAACATATTCTCCGTTGGAGTCCTTATAGCCATACGGTGGAAATTCTGCATCGAATCCCACAGTAAATGTTTTTCCGGTATCCTTTTTCGCATCTGCCCTTACGCTCAGAAAACTGATACTTCCCACAAGCGCAATGACACCAATCAGCATAAAGATTATGCTTTTCATTTGTCTTTTTTTCATATTTTCCTCTTTCTGCACAATCTGACATTTTCCTTTTTCCTGTGCTTTCTCATTCGTTCCCGTCCAACTTATTTATTATGATGTTGGGATCAAAAGATATTTTGCCACCAACTAGTAATTGGTATGTAAACATACATTACTAGCTGCTTTTGACCCTTGCATCTTATTATACTATTCCCACCCCATTCTCGCAACTTTGAAACAAGAATTTTTCAAAAAACTCTTGAATTATCTGTTCATCTGGGCTATAATAATATGTGCTTGCTGCTATGGCTCAGGAGGTAGAGCGTCGCCTTGGTAAGGCGGAGGCCACGGGTTCAAATCCCGTTAGCAGCTTGATGAAAGAAAAGCTATCATTTGATCTACAAGTGATAGCTTTTTTGTGGAATAGGAAACTGCTCGTATCGTAGTGGTATACCAACAAGAATCGCTTGCGATTCTTGCAGAGAGAATGCGCTGGCATTCTCTTTTTTGTTTCTTGTTATACTCTGCTTCTTTCCTTTTTTCCGGTACGTTTTCTTTTTGCGCTGCCATCCAATTTGGCAAGCTTGGATTTAATCCGTTGCAAAGCATTATCAATCGTCTTTGGCGATTTCTCCATTCTCTGCGCGATCTCCTGATAGGATAACCCCTGCAAAAACAACTGTAAAACCTGTGTTTCCATCTTGCTCAGCCTGCTATAAAGTCTCGTTTCAATACTTTTGGCACTCTCCTGTCCGATCACGATCTCCTCCGGGTTCTTCTGCCAGGCGGTCAGTGCCTGATTGAGACCAAACTGTCCATCGGCTGTGCTTCCCTCTTCCGGATGTGCCGGGATATCTAAGGAAATATAAGAATTTAACGGAATATTTTTCTGCCGGTTGGACATCTTGACTGCCGAATACATCTGACTGGAAATGCACAGCTTCGCAAATGTCTCAAAGGACGCTTTCTTTTCTCCATCATAAGTACGGATTGCCTTAAATAACCCGATCATTCCCTCCTGGATCAGATCGTCCTGATCGCCATCCATCAAAAATAAGGGACGTGCCAGAACGCGGACCATCCCTTTGTATTTTTCCAGCAGATATGTCATCGCCTCACTGTCGCCCTCCTGAGCAGAACGAATCACCTGCTGTTCCTCCATCTCCGGAAATTTCTTTTCCATCCTTTTCACCCTGTTCATCCTTATGCTGTGTTACCTCTCCCTGCATGACACTATTTATTTTTGGCAAGTCTCTGACGTACCATTTCGTAGGACAACACACCCATTGCTACCGAAGCATTCAGGGAATCAATATCTCCAAACATCGGAATGCTCGCTACGAAATCACATTTTTCCCTGACCAGACGGCTGACACCCTCGCCCTCGTTTCCGATAACCAGTCCCATCGGCCCGGTCAGATCAAGCTGATACATCGGATCACCGTCCATATCTGCGCATACAAACCACATGCCCTGCTTTTTCAGCTCCTCCATGGTTTTTACGAGATTTGTTACCTTCGCCACCGGTGTGTAATTGATTGCTCCGGCAGATGCCTTGGCTACCGTTGCCGTCAGACCGACTGCTCTTCTCTTCGGGATGATCACACCGTGTGCACCCGCCTGATTTGCCGTTCGCAGGATCGAACCAAGATTGTGCGGATCCTCTATATTGTCA
>CAKRHL010000317.1 GCA_934338765.1 uncultured Lachnospiraceae bacterium
CTGGACGAGTATGTCATCGGACAGGATTATGCCAAAAAGGTAATGTCTGTAGCAGTTTATAATCACTATAAGCGTGTTCTGACAGATACCATGGATGAGATTGAAATTGAGAAATCCAATATATTGATGGTAGGTCCTACCGGCTGCGGCAAGACATATCTGGTAAAAACATTAGCAAGGATCCTGCAGGTGCCTCTTGCTATTACCGATGCCACGACACTGACAGAGGCCGGATACATTGGAGATGATGTAGAGAGTGTGCTGTCAAAGCTTCTTGCGGCGGCGGATAATGATGTGGAGAGAGCAGAGCATGGCATTATTTTTATTGACGAAATTGATAAGATCGCCAAAAAACGTAATACAAACAGTCGTGATGTAAGCGGTGAGTCTGTTCAGCAGGGAATGTTAAAGCTGTTGGAGGGAAGCGATGTGGAAGTCCCTGTGGGAGCCACAAATAAAAATGCGATGGTTCCGATGACGACGATCAATACGAGAAATATTCTGTTTATTTGCGGGGGTGCCTTTCCGGAACTGGACAAGATCATTAAAAAACGTCTAACCAGTCAGGCATCTATCGGATTTCAGGCGGAGCTTCAGGATGCATATGACGAAGACGAGAATATTTTGGACAAAGTCACCGTGGAGGATCTGCGGGAGTTTGGAATGATCCCTGAATTTCTGGGACGTTTGCCGATCATCTTTTCGCTGCAGGCAATGACAGAAAAAATGCTTGTACGCGTCATGACAGAACCGAAAAATGCAATATTGAAGCAGTATCAGAAGCTTTTGCTTCTGGATGAGGTGGACCTTCAATTCGAAGAGGATGCGATTGAGGCAGTGGCAAAAAAAGCATCAGAGAAAAAGACAGGAGCCCGCGCTCTCAGAGCGATCATTGAAGATTTTATGCTGGATATCATGTATGAGATTCCGAAGGACGATCTCATTGGAAGAGTCACAATAACAAAGGATTATATTGAAAATCATGGATCCCCAAGGATAGAAATGAGGGAAAGCGGAGAGGCAACGCTGCTTACCCAGAGAAATGATGATTGACCCGGATAAGGACACAGATATAAAAAAATTGCATAGTATAAAGAGAAATATCAGGGCAGGAGAGCAGATGTGGATTGTCAGGATATCATTTATTCGGAGGAATTTGAGGATTATATTGTAGAGTATGGCAGTCAGCCGGGGTTGATCGCAGAACTTTATGAGACAGATTGCTATCAGCTGGTAAATTCCCGGTTTGCAGTGATATATCAGGAAGGATCGGGAGTAGATAATACAAAAAGAGATGTCGAACTTGAGATACCAAGATGTTTTGGTCTGTTAAGTTCGACCCAGACACTGGAGGAGACTGGGGTCGCACGTGTCAGGCGGCAGCCGGGACTGGAGCTTTTCGGTCAGGGCGTATTATTCGGGATTGTTGACACGGGGGCTGGAGTTAGATAATGGAGAAAGGCTTGGTGCAAAGATGGAAGAAAAATATTTTCAGGAAGCATATGCAGTAATGGATGAAGTGAAAAAAGTTGTTATCGGAAAGGATGAATGTGTTAAGCTTGCCATGGCAGCGATACTTGCGGGCGGACATATTCTTATTGATGATATTCCGGGGGTAGGTAAGACTACGCTTGCCATGGCATTTGCCGGGGCGATGGAGCTGGAGGATCATCGTATGCAGTTTACACCGGATGTACTGCCGGCGGATATTTTGGGATTTTCCATGTATGACAAAAATCATGGAAGCTTTATATATCAGCCGGGTGCTATCATGTGTAATCTGTTTTTGGCGGATGAGATCAATCGTACCTCTCCAAAGACACAGTCAGCACTTCTGGAGGTTATGGAAGAGGGGAATGTCACTGTAGACGGAGTGACCCGTCGTGTTCCGGAGCCGTTTGTCGTAATAGCAACAGAAAATCCGGTAGGAAGTGTTGGTACACAGCTGTTACCGGAATCCCAGCTGGATCGTTTTATGATCTGTATGACGATGGGCTATCCGGATGCGGATAATGAGATTGCTATTGCGAAGGGAAAAAGCAATGGTTTACAGTTAAGTGATGTCCGGGGAGTTATTCCGGCACAGGAGCTTGTGATGATGCGTTCAGAAGTAGATAATGTATATCTTCATGATGAGATATATGCATATATTGTGGAATTGTCCAGAGCTACCAGAGAACATTCCCTGGTGGAGCTCGGAATGAGTCCGCGTGGGACGATTGCACTGGCCA
>CAKRHL010000318.1 GCA_934338765.1 uncultured Lachnospiraceae bacterium
AGGAAATACAGGGTGAGCTGTCTCTTTTATATTTGACACTATTTAATACGATCTGATTGACAATAAAACCCAGCCATTTCTTATCGGTAAAAACATCCTCATCACAATTCACTTCTGCCCGGATTCCATTGCGGATCAACAGAAAGCGGTCCCGCTCTAAAACGTCGTACACCATCTCCTGCAAATGGCAGCTTTGAATCAGATAATCCTTATAGACATGCTCCGACCTCGCATAATAAAGCACCATATCCACATAATTTTCAAGCCTTGCATTCTCCATGCTGATCTGCCGGAATCTCTCCGGGGCACCGGTCTCCTCTTTCCTGCCATTTTCACAGAGCAGACTGATGCCTGTGATTGGTGCCTTGATCTCATGTACCCAGCTTTCTATATACTCTTTATATTCCTGCTGTTCCGCCTCCAGCTTTCTTATTTTCTCAATGACGGATTTGTTGGATCTGCGGATCATATCCTGATAGATCCTGTCCTCCAGACGCCATGACGGCGGCATCAATTCTCCCAGCAGATACCTCTGATCCATTTTATCCAAAATTTCTGCTGTCTTTTTGAAATATTTCCTGCGTTCCATATATTCCCGGCACATCCAAAACAGCAAAAGTAATGTCCAAAACAACAGTAATAGGATAACATTGCCCTTTTCATAACCGGTAAGCCTCAGAAAACTGCAGGTAACCGCCATACAACAGCCCACAAAGATCAGAAAAAGCACCTTATCCTTCCAATAATCTCTCCATCTCATATGCGATACCCCATCCCTCGTTTCGTCTGTATAAAATTATCACGACCAAGCTCCCGAAGCTTTTCCCGTATCCGGGTCACATGAACACTGAGGGTATTATCATCAATAAAAATCTGATTCTCCCATAAATATTCGATCAGATCCTGTCTTGCCACATAGTTTCCGGCATGCATAAAAAGAAGGTGTAATATCTTCATTTCATTTTTTGTAAGCTCCATCTCCCTTCCTTCGCAGGAAATGGAACATTTTGAAATGTCAAGCTGCACATCCTTATAAATAAAGCTTATCTTTTCTGTATTTCTATGGGTTCTCTTTAATACTGCTGCAATCCTTGCCAGAAGGATCGGTGCCTGATACGGCTTGGTAATATAATCGTCTCCACCCCGAAGCATTCCGGTTAATTCGTCCATGGAATCCGTCCGGCTTGTCAAAAAGATTACCGGGCAAGAGTTTTCCCTCTGCCTCAGCATGCTGCAGATATCAAATCCGGACATTCCCGGAAGATTCACATCCAGCAGGATCAGATCAGGTGACGCCTCTGTGATCTGATCCGGTATATTTTCAAAATTCTCCGGTGCCGTGACCTGATACATTGCATTTTCCAATAATATGGTTAATTCCCTGCGAATCGTTTTCTCATCCTCTGCCACAAAAATATGCATCCCGCAACCTCTTTTCTACTGCTGTAGTATACTTTCATTCTTTATTACCTGAAAATCATTGTACTAAACCCCATTATATGATAAGATATCACCGAAATCCAGTATTTACTCAATAAAGGAGATTATTATGGCTGACTATGAACTGATCGCCCCATGTCATTTTGGAATGGAGGCGGTATTAAAACGCGAAATACAAAAACTTGGATATGATATTCTGAAAGTCGAGGACGGAAAGGTTACCTTCGCCGGAGACGAGGCTGCCATTGTCCGTGCCAATATTTTTCTACGCACCACAGAGCGTATCCTGATCAAGATCGGAAGCTTTAAGGCAACAACCTTTGACGAGCTTTTTGAAGGAACGAAAGCACTTTCCTGGGAGCAGTTTATTCCGGAAGATGGTAAATTCTGGGTAGCAAAGGCAACCTCTATCAAAAGTAAGCTTTTCAGCCCGTCAGATATCCAGTCTATTATGAAAAAGGCAATGGTAGACCGTCTGAAAAAGAAATATAACGTAAACTGGTTTCCGGAGGATGGTGCCAGTTACCCTCTCCGTGTCACCATCATGAAGGATGTGGTGACTGTGGGATTGGACACCTCCGGAGACTCCCTACACAAGCGTGGCTATCGTCAGGCCACGGTAAAAGCACCGATCACCGAAACACTTGCGGCAGCCCTGATCATGCTGACCCCTTGGAAATGGGACCGTATTCTGGTAGATCCTTTCTGCGGAAGCGGTACTTTTCCGATCGAGGCTGCCATGATCGGAGCCAATATCGCTCCCGGTATGAATCGTTCCTTTTCTGC
>CAKRHL010000319.1 GCA_934338765.1 uncultured Lachnospiraceae bacterium
GATCCTGAGTGCATTGGCAAAGATAATATAAAACGTACCCAGAATCCCTACCACGACTCTCTCATAAACGGTATATGCCCGAAAAAATGCTACCAAAGACACAAATGCCATGATCTCCAAAATCCCGGAGCACTCAAAATCGATCAACAGAGAAATCGCACCTGCCTCGGAATCCACAAAGATCACACCATATTTAAAATACGCCGAAAACATCCCTGTCAGCTTTCCAAAGCCCCCCGCGATCACTGCTACAAACTGCGCCAGCGGCTGCATACAATACGGCCGCACAAATACCATCATCAGCACAAAAAGACCACAGCTCCCCCAGATAAAACGCCATGCCGGAAGCTCACTTTTGCGGGTAACACGTAAAACGTAAAGCCACACCACCACTATGATCAACGCAAAAATCGGTGTCATTTATACCACCTTCCGCCTAAGCTTTCGATATCCAAACACTGCCAATACCGAAATGCCACAAAGAACCAGTCCCAGCCAGGCACCGGTAGAGGTACCTGCAATAGATACCCATTCCTGACCAATATTAATATACTGTGCCTGGATCAGCTTCATATCGGACGCATCCATACCAAAATGGTCTGCCAGCTTCTCCAGATCCACCTGATACTCCATCTCGTCAGATACAGACTTACCCTCGGCTGTCTGATTTACTGTGAGATACATTTTTCCATAGACCGGTACATCCTTATCATTAATATTTGTAGCGGTAGAACCGGAATTTAAGTCCCATAAATAGTACTCATATGTCCCTGCATCCAAATGATCCAGCTTGCAGTCCTTGTCAATATTGCCATCCTTATCCACTGCTACCAGACGGAAATTGATGGCTGTTTTGTCATTTTCATTTACACGGATCGTAAAAGGCTGAAACTCCTTTTCATTCATATGCAGCATAGAAAGCACATGACCATATAAGGTCGTACCATCCTGATAAAGTGCTCCCTCCGCATCATTTCCAACACCGCCGCTGGTAGAATACTGGATCAGCTGATGAGGATAATAATCCCAGTCAGAATATTTTCCATCGTAAACAATTTTATAAAAGTTCTTATCTGTCTTTGTATCCTCTTTGCGGTTTGCAATGTTATCGATCAGGACATCCTCATTCATATAATATCCGAAAGAAATGTTCTCTTTATACTGCCGGATCGCAGATGCAGGAATCGCAATCTCGTACTGACGGTTTGAATAGGAAACCTTTGCCCCGTCAATTCCCTCAATATGATCCTTGCGAAGCTGAAATGTAGTATGCCTGCCCAAATCCGTATAAATCGTATACTTACCGTTGCTGTTTGATCCTGCTCCGGTCGCAGAACCGTTCTCCTGCTCCCTCACATCAAGATACAGATAATCTCCATCAAATACTGCCGCCGTCTCACGGATCCACTGATCATCCACCTGCTTCCCGGCAACGGCATCCCAGTCCGTAAAGGTACCATCAATGGTGATCCCCTGATAAACAGCCGTTGTCGGCGTTGGCTGTGCCAGCTCCTTTACATTCTTAATATCTGCACTCTTCACCGAACTGCCACAATATGTGATGGTATAATCATCTTCTACAAAGAAGGACTTCGGAACCGCAAACTCTATCTCATACTTATCAGCCTCTTTACTTGGAGAATAAGCCCCCCTTGCTCCATCAATGTCCCCGTACCAGGCATCCTTAAGCTCCTTCATCATATTGGCAAAACGGATCTGTGTATGGCGTCCACCCTGTCCGCTCTGATATTTAATGCTTACATACGTATTGGTGATCGGCAGTCCGTACTCGTTGCCGCCATGCTGCTGTACGTAAAAGTACACATAATCCTCATCCTGCATCACAGCCCACTTCGCAACGGCACTGTCCGTAGAAGACTGCATCTCTACTCCTGTCCACTCCTTGGGATCTCCGTCCACACTGACATTTGCAGCCGCTGCCACCTGCATTGGTACAGTAGAAGCTCCAACTGCCGCCAAAGCCATCAGTGCCACTCCCGCAAGTATCCTGCCTCTGTCATATATTCCTTTAAATCTGTTTAACATACTCTTACGCATCTCTATCACTTCCTCTTATGTCTGTCTTATATTTATCGAAGTTTTTAGTAACTATAAAATAAAGGTAGGAAATGATCATTTCCTACCCTCTCATATATTTTATCGTCTGATATACAAAGAAATATTATAGCAGAATATACAGATTCGTCAAATGGTAAAATATGAAAT
>CAKRHL010000320.1 GCA_934338765.1 uncultured Lachnospiraceae bacterium
GATCTTAGCTCAGCTGGGAGAGCATCTGCCTTACAAGCAGAGGGTCACAGGTTCGAGCCCTGTAGGTCCCATTTATGACGAAAGTCATATGCCGGCGTGGCGGAACTGGCAGACGCGCAGGACTTAAAATCCTGTTGTGGAAACACAGTATCGGTTCGATTCCGATCGCCGGCATGATAATTGAAAGCAATAAGAAAGTATGCATTTTATGCGTGCTTTTTTTGTGCATTCTTTTTCTTGTAGGGCAATTCCCTGAATTACCAAAACAGTCAATGACCAAAACGGAAACTCCCTCGTAAATCCACCTGCTTCATGATACAATACACACAAATAAAATGGCGAAAGCTATTTTATGAACATTAACATGAAACAGGGAAAAGGAGGGAGCATATGAAAGGCTTTATGAAAAAGATACTTTCAGCAGGTCTGGCGTTTGCACTGGTATTCACCATGTGCCCGGTTCTGGCATATGCGGACACACCGCAGGAAGCGCAGGAAAAGACCGCAGAAGCTACGGTGGTTGAAGCAGAAGGAACTGAAAATACGGAGGTTACGGCACAAAAGACCGGGAACACAGAGATTCAGGCTGCAGAGTCAGAAGCACCGGAAGTAGAGACTACGGAGGTTAAAGCAGAGTCTGCGGATGAAAAAAATACAGTACTGGTTTATGGAAGATATGAGGGTTCACAGCACTGGACAAAGGACAATATCTATTATATTTTAACGGACGGTACTTTGATCAATCCTGTAATTGTCGGAGATTTAACGATCGATCCGGGAACGACGATCTGTTTCGGACAGGGGAATACTTCTCATGGTAAGATTGACCAAACAGATGTAAAATCTGCATCAGGTCTTAGGATTCTGTATGGTTCTCTTACTGCAAAGGGAACGGCAGAAGAACCGATCATTTTTAAAAATGATACAAATGATGAGAATTGGGCAGGGATTATATTTGATACACAGATAGAGGAAGATACAGAGCGGACCTGTGAAGGTGCAACCTTTGAATATTGTCAGTTTATCAACGGTGGAGAATATTTAGCAAGTGATGTGGAAGGAATGTTATCCGTAGACAGTACATCTGATGAGACGGACAGGAATTTTAATCTTACAGTAAATCAGTGTACCTTTGACAGCAGTGAGGTGGTTGCGGCAAAAACGGCAGCAGGGACTTCATTAGTGGATGGAAGTTCGGCAATCTATTTCCATGCCATGGACAGGAAAGTGGAGGTTAAGGTAACCAATTCAACATTTCGTGGAATGGGGCGAGCTTTAGAATCTACAGGAACGGAGTATGTCTATCCGGAGAATTTATCCTGCATGGTTGAAGGCAACAATTTTGAGTCAGACGGATATTACAATAATACGATTTCTGAGGGAATGAGTTATATTGAATGGTCTGCGAACGCGGTTGTCAGAAATAATACATTTCATAATACAACTGGCAATGAGTTAAAAGGACCGGCATGTTGGTTAAGAGGCGGATGTGCAACTTATGAAGTGGAAGGCAATCACTTTATTGGGAATACGGATGCAACCGGAGAAAATGCAAACCAGTATGCACCATTGAAGATCAGAATTGGTGCAAATGTTAATGCGGATCAAACAAAGGCCTATGCGGCAAATACTTGTAACTACGGTGCAGACATAGGAAAATAAGCGGAAGTAGTAAGATAGACACCGGAGCAGCCGGAAACGATTACCGGACAGACCGGTTATCTTGGAAAAATTGAAGGACTGGCATACCGTTTGCAGGGTCCGACTGTTGATAATGCACGAACAGTGACCATTGCACCGGGCGTAACCTGTTATATGAAAGATCTGACGGTAGAGTCTACAGGAAAACTCGTTGCAAAGGGAACGAAAGCACTGCCGATCCATTTTATTGGAGAGAATGGCTATTATGCAAATTATATCTATCTGAATGGAGCATGGACAGATGGAAACTATGAAGATGCAAGTGCGGAAACTATCTTTGAAAATTGTACATTTGAAAAAAAGATTACCATCAGTCCGAAATTAGTTGAAATAAATAGTAAGCCGATAAAGGAACTACCGGCAACTCTGTATATGAAAGATTGCCAGATGAAAGACGTTGAAAAGGGACTTAATATCAATATCAGGGGTGGATCATCGGATGGATCCATAGCGAGCCGGATAGAGCTTCAGAATGTGTCTATTGCAGGAAGAGGGACAGACGGAGAAAGCAGCGAT
>CAKRHL010000321.1 GCA_934338765.1 uncultured Lachnospiraceae bacterium
AGCCGAAGCAGTTTTTGAAAATTGGAGGAAAGCCGATCCTCATTCATACTGTAGAGAAGTTTTTGATGCATGATTCGTTTCAGGAGTTGATCGTGCTGACTCCGACAGAGTGGATCGAGCATACCAAAAACCTTCTCAAGAAGTATCTGGGAGAGGAAGGAAGTACCGTAAAGGTACTTAAAGGCGGTTCCACCAGAAACGAAACTATCATGAATTCTATCGCATACATTGAGGAAAACTATGGACTGGATGATGACACACTGATCGTGACACATGATTCCGTACGTCCGTTTCTGACTTACCGTATCATTGAGGAGAATATCAAGTACGGTTTACAGTACGGTGCATGTGATACGGTGATCCCTGCAACGGATACCATCGTACACAGCGAGGACGGCAAGGTGATCACTTCTGTACCGGATCGTTCCAAGATGTATCAGGGACAGACTCCGCAGACCTTTGGAGCTAAGAAGCTCAAAGAGTTATATCAGTCACTGACAGAGGAGGAGAAGGAGATCCTGACCGATGCTTCCAAGATCTTCGTGATCAAGGGAGAGCAGGTTTACCTTGTAGAGGGTGAGGTTTACAATACCAAGATCACCTATCCTTATGATCTCAGAGTAGCAGAATCTCTGCTGAATGACCAGAAGAACGGAAAGTAAGTGAACAGGAAATAGTTTGTGCCGAATGGCAGAAAGGATTTTTATGTTAAATACGATATATCGTTTAGTGGCACCCAGAAGATTTGAGATTGCATTTCAGGATATCAGTCTTCAGGGAGATGAAGTGATTGTCAGACCGACACATTTGTCGATCTGTCATGCAGACCAGCGTTATTATCAGGGAGCGAGACCGGCAGAGGTGCTGGCCAAGAAGCTTCCGATGGCATTGATCCATGAGGGGATCGGTGATGTTGTATATGATCCCCAGGGAGTATTTAAGCCGGGAGACAGTGTAATCATGATCCCGAATACTCCGGTAGAAAAGGATGATGTGATCGCAGAGAATTATCTGCGTTCCAGCAAGTTCCGTGCTAGTGGGTTTGACGGCTTCATGCAGGAGCATGTTGTTCTGACCCATGACAGGGTTGTGTCACTTGACCCTTCCATCGATAAAGTGATCGCTGCATTTACAGAGCTTGTATCCGTAAGTATGCATGCAGTTCTTCGTTTTGACCGTTTCGCTCATAAGCGCCGTAATATTGTGGGTATCTGGGGCGACGGTAACCTGGGATATATTACCTCTGTTTTATTTAAGGCAACCTTCCCGGACACACAGCTTTATATCTTTGGTGTAAGTGAGGAGAAGATGTCCTCCTTTACCTTTGCGGATGCCACTTTTAATGTCGATGACATTCCGGAGGATCTGCTGGTGGATCATGCCTTTGAGTGCGTGGGAGGCGCGGCTTCCCAGAGTGCGATCAATCAGATGATCGACCATATCCAGCCTGAGGGAACAATGTCCATTCTCGGTGTGTCCGAGTATCCGGTACCGATCAATACACGTATGATCCTGGAGAAGGGACTGCGTATGTTTGGAAGCAGCCGGAGCGGCAGAGAGGATTTCGAGAGAACTGTGGCTCTGTATCAGAGCAATCCGGAGATCATCAATTATCTGAGCAATATCGTGGGAGCACAGGTTCCGATACGTGATATTAAGGATATGAACCGTGCCTTTGAGCTGGACAACCAGAAGAACATGGGTAAGACCATTATGATCTGGGATAAATAAATGACCGTTGACACTAATAGATTTTATGGGTACACTATAGGTTAGTGCATTTTAAGTTTGTGTGATCAGACAGAGACAGCATTCGATGCTAAGCGGATGAAAGGATATCCCACTTTGAAAGAGAAAGGAAGCGAATATATGAAGTACAGGATTGCATCAATTCCCGGTGACGGTATCGGTCCGGAAATTGTAAGAGAGGCCAGAAAAGTATTGGCAAAGGTTGGAGAGGTCTATGGCCATACGTTTGAATATGAGGATCTGTTAATGGGCGGATGCTCTATTGATGTATATGGAGAGTCGCTGACCGATGAGACTCTGGAGAAAGCGAAGGGCTGTGACTCCGTATTGCTGGGAGCAGTCGGAGGTAACGTGGGACAGTCTAACTGGTATCAGATTGAGCCATCCAAGAGACCGGAGGCTGGCCTTCTCAAGATCCGTAAAGGATTGGAGCTTTATGCCAATATCCGTCCGGCGA
>CAKRHL010000322.1 GCA_934338765.1 uncultured Lachnospiraceae bacterium
CATTTTTTTCTAAATAGAATTGTCTTTTTTATCCGCGAATTGTCAGACAATTTCCCTATACACTAAAATAAGGATGCCAAAAAACGACAACGCACTTTCCGGCATCCCTGTAAAATCAACCTGCTTATTTTGCTTCTCTGATCTTTATTTTTCTGCAATCGCTTCGATCTCGATCAACACATCTTTCGGAAGACGAGCCACCTCAACACAGGAACGTGCCGGATATGGCTCCGGAAAATACTTTCCATAAACCTCATTGATCTTTCCAAAGTCATCCATATTTTTAATGAATACTACCGTCTTGATAACCTTGTCCATGGAGCTTCCTGCTGCTTCCACAAGATTTTTGAGATTGCCGATCGCCTGCTCTGCCTGCTCCGCTGCGGTACTTCCAACAATCTCTCCGTTTGCCGGATTGACTGGGATCACTCCGGATGTATAAACAAGACCATTTACCTCAATTGCCTGTGAGTATGGTCCGATTGCTGCCGGTGCCTTATCTGTACTGATTACGTTCTTCATGATATTAATATCCTCCATTCTCCCCTCAGCCACTTTTCATCACTGCAGGGGGGTTCATTTTCTGCTCCATTTTCTGTATGGAATCCTGTCGTATCTGCTTTCATTTAACTGCAGACAACTTTCGTTTCAAAGTATATCACGTTTTTCCAAGGGGTTCAACCAACAAAAATAAGACCACTTGAAACCGGGAAAGATCTGCACAGTCAATTTTCTTTTATCTTGAAAACCATCTTATACTTTCCCATTTTCCCCACTTGTGGTATGATTATCAAGATTATTTATTCGTTGTTCCAGTTACGATGGATATATTTTGAATTATAAGGAAGTAGAGTGATAATCGCTCAGAAAAGAGGAATATTATGTCTGAAAAAATACAACTTGGTAAAACACAGGAACTGATCGTGGTAAAAACCACAGACTTTGGCGTCTATCTGAATACCCCCGGAGGAGACGATGCAGACAAGATCCTGCTGCCAAAGGCACAGGTTCCAAAGGGAACACAGCTCAAGGACGCCCTGACAGTATTTGTTTACCGGGATTCCGAGGATCGTCCCATCGCCACCACCTGGGAGCCGGAGCTGGAGCTTGGCGGTGTTGCCCGTCTGAAAGTAAAGGAAGTGACAAAGATCGGTGCCTTTTTGGAAATGGGGCTCTCAAAAGACCTGCTTCTCCCATTTAAGCAGCAGCTTTATAATGTGGAGCCGGGGGACGCGATTCTGGTAACAATGTATCTTGACAAAAGTGAACGCCTCTGTGCATCCATGCACGTCTATGATCGCCTGTTGAGTGATTCTGATTATCAGAAAGATGACGAAGTATTTGGCCGCGTCTATGAGATCAGTGATAATTTCGGTGTATTTGTGGCCGTAGATGATAAATACTCCGCACTGATCCCAAAGAAGGAGGTTTTCGAGAAGTATCGCATCAACCAGCCGGTTTACGCCAGAGTATCCCAGGTACTTGAGGACGGGCGTCTGTCCTTAAGTGTCAAAAAGAAAATTCCGGAGCAGATGGAAGAGGATGCGGAATTTATCCTTCACCGTCTGGAGGATGCCAAAGGTTTCCTTCCATACCACGATAAGAGCGCACCGGAGGAGATCAAAGCCCACTTCCACATGAGCAAAAATGCATTCAAACGTGCAATCGGCCGTCTCATGAAAGAGGGATATATCACTATCGAGAAGGACGGTATCCGATTAAAATAAAAAAACATTCAAAGAATAAAGCAGTAGCTTCCCTCAGTTCACTATTGTGGTATAAAAATATCTATAATACAAAACAAGGCTCAGGATTGTCATATCTTATCAACTATAACAATCCTAAGCCTTGTTGCTTTCTATTCCATAAAGTTTCCAAACTGCCGGAAACGCTCATACCTCTTCCTGAGAAGCTCCTCGGTATCCATATCAAGAAGCTCCTGCAAAATATCTGTCAACGCCTGTTTTAACTCCGCTGCCACCTTCGGCAGATGATGTTCCAGACCATCCTCCGGCTCTGCAAACATCCGGTCAGCCACATGATTTTCCAAAAGATCTCTAGCCGTCATTTTCATACGCTCGGCAGCCTCGGCCACTCTGGTAGGATCCTTCCACAAGATACTGGAAAATCCCTCCGGTGACAAAATCGAATACACCGCATGCTCCAGCATCCATACCTGATCACCCACAGCAAGGGCAAGAGCAC
>CAKRHL010000323.1 GCA_934338765.1 uncultured Lachnospiraceae bacterium
CGGATCTTACATTCGGAGGTGCATTTCTCTGGTATTTCATCAAGGCACTGGTCAGTATGGCGGTAGCGTATGCTGCGATCATGCTGGGAATCCGCTGGCGCAAGTCAAAGAACGCCAAGGCATCGGAGCAGTAAAGTCTTGCTTATAACAGGAGAATACACAAATGGAAATCGAAAAAAAGTTTCTGATCCGGAGGCTGCCGGAGGAGCTTGACCGGTATCCGGTCAGACATATGGAACAGGGGTATCTCTGCACAGATCCCGTAATCCGTATCCGGAAAAGCAATGACCGGTATATCCTCACCTACAAGTCACGGATGGGACTTGAGGGACAGAATGATCAGGGTGTCCGGGTTAATCAGGAGGTGGAAGTTCCGTTAAATCAGAGCGGCTATGAGCATCTCAGAGAGAAAACGGACGGCAATCTGATCCGCAAGGACCGCTATATTATCCCGCTGTCGGACGGACATACCGGAGAACTGGATATTTTTCATGGAGTATTGGAGGGGCTTGTCTTTATTGAGGTAGAGTTTGCGGACAGCCGGGACGCAAAGGACTTTGTCCCGCCGGAGTGGTTTGGAGATAATGTCAGTGATGACCACAGGTATTCCAACAGTTATTTATCAACATGTAAGGATTTATCAGTGTTTTCTATTGGAAAATGCTGATGATATAAATTAGCGTTTTCTATGAAATTCTCTATAGGAAAGGCTGTATCACACAAGAAAATGGAGGCTCATTATGTTTAAAATTCTAAAAAAAGAGTATCTTGCCAACAATATCTGGCTTATGGATATTGAGGCACCCAGAGTGGCAAAGCACTGTCAGCCCGGACAGTTTGTCATTGTAAAAATGGATGAGGAAGGAGAGCGTATTCCACTGACTGTCTGCGATTATGACAGGGAAAAGGGGACAGTTACCATCGTTTTTCAGACGGTAGGAGCTTCCACAATGGAGATGGCAGAATATGAGGTCGGAGAGAGCTTTGAGGATTTCGTAGGTCCTCTCGGATGCCCTTCTGAGCTGATCGAGATGCCATTAGACGAGTTAAAGAAGGAAAAGATCCTGTTCGTCTGTGGTGGTGTTGGTACCGCACCGGTTTATCCACAGGTAAAATGGATGAAGGAGCATGGTGTGGATGTGGATGTTATCATCGGTGCCAGAACAAAGGATATCCTGATCCTTGAGGATGAGATGCGTAAGGTTGCAGCAAATCTTTACATTGCAACAGATGATGGTTCCTATGAGTTCAAGGGAAATGGCTGTGACAAGATCAAGGATCTTTATGCACAGGGAAAGAGCTACACCAAGGTCGTAGCGATCGGACCAATGATCATGATGAAATTTGTCTGCCTGCTGACAAAGGAAATGAATATTCCTACGATCGTCAGCATGAACCCGATCATGGTAGACGGAACCGGTATGTGTGGAGCATGCCGTCTGCAGGTTGGTGACGAGATCAAATTTGCCTGTGTTGATGGACCGGAGTTTGACGGTCATCTGGTAGATTTTGATCAGGCAATGAAGCGTCAGGCTATGTATAAGACCGAGGAGGGCCGTGCAAAGCTGAAATTCGAGGAAGGCGACACACATCACGGCGGATGTGGCCAGTGTCACTAAGAACGGACAGATTTAATAGAAACTATGAAAATCGCATGCAGAAATGAGGATAGATATGGAAGTAGATGTTATGAAGAGAATTCCTGTCAGAGAGCAGGATCCAAAGGTACGTGCCACAAACTTCGATGAGGTTTGTCTGGGATATAATAAAGAAGAGGCAATGGCAGAGGCAACACGCTGCCTGCAGTGTAAGAATCCACGCTGTGTTCAGGGATGTCCTGTAAATATTGATATTCCTGGGTTTATTAAGGAAGTGGGAGAGGATAATGTAGCCGGTGCTTATAAGGTGATCAGCAAATATTCCGCACTTCCTGCTGTCTGTGGCCGTGTATGTCCACAGGAGAGCCAGTGTGAGTCCATGTGTGTTCGCGGTATCAAGGGTGATGCCGTTTCCATCGGTAAGCTGGAGCGTTATGTGGCTGATACTGCAAGAGAGCAGGGCATCAAGCCAGAGCCTGCTACAGAGAAGAAGGGCAAGAAGGTTGCTGTGATCGGTTCCGGTCCTGCAGGTCTGACCTGTGCCGGTGATCTGGCAAAGCTTGGCTATGATGTGACTATTTTTGAGGCACTTCATAAGGCCGGTGG
>CAKRHL010000324.1 GCA_934338765.1 uncultured Lachnospiraceae bacterium
GCTGCACGCCTTCCTGCGGGAAGTGGTGCGGGACGGCGGCATGGACGTGACCCCGCTGGAAGAGATCGTGGAGCGGGCAGAGAAATTTGGCGGGGGTCTGGAGCGGATGGAGCCCTTTGCGGCAATCGGGAATTCAGGAATGCTGGTGATGCTTATGCCATGTGTTTTTATGGTGTTGATCAGTGATTATCCCAAAGTGACGGGGAATACATTATTCTTTTTGCAAAGAACCGGGAAATTTCACTGGTTTGCGGGGCAGCTTGTTTTTCTGATCATGGCGATCATTACCTACCTGGGAACGGTGTTCCTGGGGAGTCTCTTTATGACAGATGGAAATTTTAGCGGGATATGGAGTGATGTGGTGACAAAGTATAATGCACATTTTCCGCAGGAAGCAGACAGCTTCACGGCGAAGCTTCTGCCGTCAAACCTGTATAATCAGATTCCGCTGCGGACAGCGGTTTTCCAGACCCTGATCATGATGTCTGCCTATTTGTTTTTGATCTGCATGATCATATATTTTTTTAAATTGCGTCATATACAGTCGTTTGGACTGCTTGCTGCCATTTTTGCAATTGCGGCGGGGGTTGTGACCTGCTCCTTGAAAACTGCGGTTATGTGGTTGTTTCCCATGGCAAATACCATAATCTGGCTGCATTATGATATGATCAGGGATGCCCCGGAACTGCCGGTATGGTGCTCCTTTGTTTATTTTGTGATCATGAATGGCATGCTGCTGATATTAAATTGCCGTGCAGTGCATAAAATGGAATTTTTAAATATAGAGCATATAGACTTTTGAAATCCGTAAGTGACAAGACAATTTTGCGATTACTTCGTTTCTTTTGGGGTGTTCTGATCTTTGTGTACCCGTTTCATAAAAACAGCGACACTTGCCAAAATGAAAAGTATGGCAATGATCATAGTGACAGGGAATACTGCCGGATGATTCTTGCCAAGTAAAAGACCAAGACCTTCATGCATTGTGAGATTTCCAAAGATTGCAAAGATGAAAAAAGCCAGTGTGTTTAACAGGCCATCCGGAGTTTTGCTTTTCAGAAGATAACCGATCAGCATACCAAGGATATCGGCGGCAAAAAGACCGATGGAGCAGGCAAGCCAGACGGTGACTGCGGCACTCATGCCCTCGTTGGCACCGAAGGTGATGGCGGTAAGCTGTGTTTTGTCTCCAAGCTCTGCCACAAAGAAGGTGCAGAAAACGGTGAGAGGAGCAAAACGGGATACATTTTCTTCTTTTGCCTCCTCTTCCTCGTCGTCATCCCCCTTCAGCGATGTGATGGCAAAAAAGAGGAAAGCGGCTGCGGCAACCAGACGGATCAGCCAGGTAGGGATCACCTCGCTGACAAGACCGCCCAATAGGACGGCAAGTCCGTTGAGAACCAGGATCGCGGCAGCTGTACCGATAATGATATCCCGAAGTTTAAAGCGGGAAGTGAGGGCAATAAGCATAAGCTGGGTCTTGTCCCCCATTTCGGCGATAAATTCTGTGAACATGATCTGCAAAAATAAAAGCATGAGAAATCTCCTTTCCAGAATAAAAAGGGCAAAACCAGCGTTTTGCCCTCCAAGAATTGCTTCGCAATTCTCGTTGGCATCACACTACGTTACGAGCATTTTCCGATATATTAAAAAAGACCTATGGCAGTGCAAAAATACACTGCCATAAGTCTCATCATTTAAAATATTACCGGGTGACCAATGCACCAGTATGTCGATAATATTATACATTTCAAAAACGGATCAATAGGTCGATCCGAAGTATCATGTACCGATTACTCCCTCGTGACGTAGTTCCGATTGTAGCATAGTTGAAAAAAAACGTCAATAAAAAGTGAAAATAAATTTCAATAAGAATAGTATTTCTATGTTTCATTATTCTTTTTGAAAGCAGAGATCAACCTGAGTGACGATATCCGGATCCAGCCAGCCCTTGTCTGCCATATCCTGCAGAATGCTGCATGTTTTTTCGTGGGACATGCCTTGCTTATAAGGACGGCTTTCTGTTAATGCCTGATAAATATCCACACAGGCCATCATACGTTCCGGGACACTTAATTCATCAGCAGAGCGGCCGAAGGGATAACCGGTTCCGTCCAGTCTTTCATGGTGAAAGGCTGCCCAGTCACGCAGCTCTTCAAAATCATCAATTTCAGATAATATATAATAGGTATAAGC
>CAKRHL010000325.1 GCA_934338765.1 uncultured Lachnospiraceae bacterium
TCCCTGCACGGATCAGATCCCCGCACTTTCCGCATGTCACACACACCTTTTTTGGATCGATCCGTCCGGTATCCCGGATTTGATTTGGGAAATCCGGATCCGCAAAGGACAAACGCCCAAACAGCATCTGGTCACAAAGTCCCTCTTCGACTGCTCCTGCCGCATACAGATCGGAATACTGTCTTAGATAGGTAGGAGCAGATGCAGAGATTGCCATCTGCGGCACTGCTTTTTTCACTTCTCCGATCCCATGGATCATTCTGGCGATCCCATAAAGCGGATGCTCATCCGGGATATATTTGCCCATATCATATGGACGGGTCACATGGATACTCACGTAAGGATTGCCCATGGTCAGATTCACCATCGGCATCTGGTAGTCCTCGTGAAGCTCACGGATCAGCCGGATCGGTTCTTCTAAGTTTGGAATGATCCCCTCTCCTTCCTTGACACCAAAGCCATACGGATATGCAAAGCCATCGTAAATGCCGATCCGGGCAGTCACCAGAAACTGATCTGTCTCATAAGCCTTTGCCGCCTGGATCCCGTTGCGCAGCAATCTGGTTCTGTTTTCAAAGCTTCCGCCATACATGCCAGGGCGGATATAGGCAGAGGATAACTCCGCCAGCAGATAACCATGGCAGGATTTGATATCTACTGCATCAAAACCGGCCTCTCTCGCGAGCCCTGCCGCTTCCCCGAATTTCTCCTCCAGAGATTTCAGATAATCATCCGACACGATGCAGCTGTCATCTGCCTTTCTTAATTTTTCATATTCCGGATGACGGTATGCGATCATCGGAGCCGGTTTCCCCTGTGGATTGGAATAGCGGCCACTGTGATTAGCCTGCATCACCAGATATGGAGCAAAGCCATTGGCTTTTCGTCCCGCCTCCTTCACTGCTTCCGTCATTTTCTTATATGCGTCCAGATTATCCCTGGTCAGCATCAGCTGATGGAGGCTTGATCTTCCCTCCGGCACGATGGAGATCGCCTCAAACCAGATCATGCCGCTTCCGCCCTCTGCTTCTCTCACATAGCGGTTGACCGTAAGCTCCGAAGGCGAACCATCCGGAAGTCCATCTGCCCCCTCCATCGGTGCAATGCCGACCCGGTTCGGAAGCGTCACATGGCCAAAGGTATACGGTGTCATCAGGATCTTCGTGTCCTTTGCCAGAGGAAGCTGGATCTCAAGCTCCTTTGCCTTTTCTTTTAATTCATCCAGTGTCCGGTAATGAAAACGTTCATGCTGCATCTTCACATTCCTCCATTTAATCTTTGAATTTTTCTTCTTCTTGCTTTATACTAAGATCGTAATGATTCAATCTCTTCACAATCACAAGCAAAAATCAACTTTTTGATTTTCATCCTTTAGAAAGCAGGTACCTGTATGGATTGCACTCACATCCCTGAGATCAGTTGTTTTTATTCTGACACCATCGTCAGCCACATCTTAAATCCGTCCGCTCACTTTGAATATGAGATGATCCTGATCACAGACGGTGCTGCTGAAGTCCGTATCCATGATAGAACGTATCAGCTCCAACGCGGAAGTCTGCTTTTTATCAGCCGCCTGGAACAGCACCAGTTCTGCATCGCAAAGGAGCCTTACTGCCGCTATGTCCTCTCTGTCTCCAGTGATCTGCTCCTCTCTCATTTAAATGAGCCTCGTCTGGCTTCTATCTTTATGCAGCGACCAGAATATTTTTCTCATGTGATCCAATTAAACGAGGAGCAGTTAGCGTATTTTCTTCCATTTTTTCAAAAGAGCGCTGATGAGTATGAAAAACAGCCTGATTTTTATACTCTGCAGAGTATTGCCCTGCTCCTTTCGATTCTGATCAGCCTGTACCGGCTCTATCCAAATGCCTTCCCCATGGAAGACTCCAGCTCTCTGTCTGCTGCAGTTTTAAATGCCCAGATCTATGTCAGCAGGCATTTCAACCGGAAGCTGACTCTTCAGGAGATTGCTGACCAGTGTTTCCTCAACCGTCACACGCTGTCTCTGGCCTTTAAGGAAATCGTTGGAATTACCTTCAAGGAATACCTGCTCCTGTTTCGGATCACAGAGGCCAAAAAGCTTCTGCTCACCACGGATCTCAGCATCGCACAGATCGGAGAATCCGTAGGCTATATCAATGTGAATAACTTCTTAAAGATCTTTCGGGAAAAGGAACGTATCACTCCGCTCCAG
>CAKRHL010000326.1 GCA_934338765.1 uncultured Lachnospiraceae bacterium
TTTCCGGGCTGCGGAGAGAACATATCAGCTTCTTGCCCAGGCGGCAGGCAGAGCCGGACGTGGAGATAAGCCGGGGGATGTGGTACTTCAGACCTATCAGCCGGAGCATTACAGCATTGTGGCGGCTGCAAAGCAGGATTATCTGGGATTTTATCAGCAGGAGCTGATTCAGAGACAAATCTTGCATTATCCGCCGGTTTCTAATATACTGGGAGTATTGGTGCTTTCTGAGAGCCTGCATCATGTCAGGGAGCTTTCGGAGGAACTGGCAGAGCAAATGAGACAGTATGAACAGGTAGTGGTCCTGGGACCCGCTCCGGCGGCACTGGCAAAAGCAAAGGACGTGCATCGGTATATTATTTATGCCAAATGCAGGGATTACCGGGTACTTCGACGGATCAAAAATATTCTGGAGCAATATATGAAAGCACAGGAAATGTATCGGGACTGCAGACTGCAGTTTGATTTTAATTTATAAGGATGGAGACAGGAGTCTCCCGGAAAGGCAGGTAACATTATGGCACTTCGTACAATACGTACCATTGGAGATGAATTATTATATCAGAAATCCAGAGAGGTTAAAAAAATGACTCCCCGGACACAGACTCTGATCGAGGATATGCTGGAGACCATGTATGATGCACAGGGCGTGGGTCTGGCGGCACCGCAGGTTGGTGTACTGAAACGGATCGTTGTGATCGATGTTTCTCCGGAGGGAGATCAGCCGGTCATCCTGATCAACCCGGAGATCATAGAGAAGTCCGGAGAACAGACCGGTTATGAGGGCTGCTTAAGTGTACCGGGCAAGACAGGGATCGTGACCCGTGCCAATTACTGCAAGGTGAAGGCTTTAAATGAAAATATGGAAGAGATCGTGGTAGAGGGCGAGGAGCTTTTCGCGAGAGCACTTCAGCATGAGATCGCTCATCTGGAGGGACAGTTGTATGTTTCTCTGGTTGAGGGCGAGCTGATGAATAATTCCGATCTGGAGGAGCAGGACTAGGAGCATACAGGCTGCTCAGAAATGGAGATTAATATGAGAGTGGTATTTATGGGAACCCCGGATTTTGCAGTGCCTACATTACAGGCACTTCTTGACAGCAGACATGAGGTGGCTGGCGTGGTGACACAGCCGGACCGGCCGAAGGGACGGAGCGGGAAGCTGCAGCCTTCTCCGGTCAAAGAAAAGGCGGTGGAGGCAGGTGTGCCGGTATTACAGCCGGAAAAAGTCAAGGATCCTGCATTTTTTCCGGAGCTTGAAAAATTACAGCCGGATGTGATCGTTGTGGTAGCATTTGGCCAGATCCTGCCGGAGACGGTTTTGAATCTGCCGGAATACGGCTGCATGAATGTACATGCATCACTGTTGCCAAAGCTTCGCGGGGCGGCACCGATCCAGTGGTCCGTGATCGACGGAGATCAGGAGAGTGGTGTTACTATTATGCAGATGGACAAGGGGCTGGATACCGGAGATATTCTTCTGGTGGAGAAATACAAGCTTGATCCGAAGGAGACAGGAGGAAGTCTGTTTGATAAGCTGTCAGAGCTTGGAGGTCCATTGCTATTACAGGCTCTTGATCTGGCGGAAAAGGGAGAATTATCTCCGGTTCCCCAGGAGCATGACAAGCATACCTACGCCAAAATGCTTACAAAGGCTTTGGGAGAGATTGATTTTACCCAGAGCGCAGAGATTATTGAGCGTCTGATCCGCGGACTGAATCCATGGCCGAGCGCCTATACCCATCTGAACGGAAAGATGCTTAAGATCTGGGATGCCGATGTGGTTGCCTCCGGGACAAAGGGGGAACCGGGCCGGATCGTTCAGGTGGAAAAGGACGGATTTCTGGTGCAGACCGGAAAGGATCTTTTAAAGATAAACTCCCTGCAGTTGGAGGGAAAGAAGCGGATGGATGCAGAATCATTTCTGAGAGGATATTCTTTGGAAGTGGGAAGTATGCTTTCCTGATGGATCATTAAAAAATGGAGGAACAGAGACAGAATGCCCCGGGACAATAAAGGAAACAATCATACAGAAAGACCGTCAGCGGGAAAAAAAGCCCGTAATACGACGGCAAAAAGCACCCGCCAGCTTGCCTTGGAAGCAATGGTATCCATCATGGAGAATGGAGAATACTGCGATAAAGTGCTTCACGGTATTTTAGAAAAATATCCTCTGGAACAGCGGGAC
>CAKRHL010000327.1 GCA_934338765.1 uncultured Lachnospiraceae bacterium
CGGCGCAGATCAAGCATTTTGATAATACCGGCCGGACGCAGATCAAATTTCTCACGGATAATTTCTACCAGCTTCTGATCATCCAGCTTACCCGTTCCAAAGGTATCTACCATAACCGAAGTCGGCTGTGCGACACCGATCGCATAGGAAAGCTGGATCTCACATCTCTTTGCCAATCCTGCTGCTACGATATTCTTAGCGACATATCTGGCTGCGTATGCTGCAGAACGGTCTACCTTGGTGCAGTCCTTTCCTGAAAATGCTCCACCGCCGTGACGGGCATATCCGCCATAGGTGTCAACAATGATCTTTCTGCCGGTCAGTCCGCTGTCTCCATTTGGTCCACCGATCACAAAACGTCCTGTCGGGTTAATAAATACTTTTGTGGTCCCGTCGATCAATTCTGCCGGAACAATTGGATCGATCACAAATTTGCGGATGTCTTCATGGATCTGCTCCTGTGTGATATCCTCTGCATGCTGGGTAGAAATAACTACGGCATTGACGTGAACCGGCTTGCCGGCCTCATCATATTCTACTGTAACCTGACTCTTTCCATCTGCTCTGAGATACGGAAGTGTTCCATCCTTACGAACCCTGGTAAGCTGCTTTGTCAGCTTATGTGCCAGAGAAATCGCATATGGCATCAGCTCCGGTGTTTCGTCTGTCGCATATCCGAACATCATGCCCTGGTCTCCTGCGCCGATCGCCTCCAGCTGCTCATCTGACATTTCATTCTCTCTTGCCTCCAAAGCCTTGTCCACGCCCATGGCAATATCCGGCGACTGGGAATCCAGCAGTACCTTCACACGGCATGTATCACAGTTAAAACCCTTCTCATCCGCATCGTATCCGATCTCACGGATCGTATCTCTGGCGATCTGCTCATAATTCACCTTTGCCTTTGTGGTGATCTCTCCCATGATCAATACATAATCTGTGGTAATGGCAGTCTCACATGCCACACGGCTCATCGGATCCTGCTCCATCAGCGCATCTAAAATACCATCAGAAATATTATCGCATATTTTATCCGGATGTCCTTCGGTGACTGATTCAGACGTAAATAATCTTTTCTCCATGTTGTACCTCCTTAAAAATCCAAATAATAACTAATTGTTATAAAAAATCTTTACAAAGAAAAAAGACCATCAAAAGATGGACTTGATCAACTCAACTCCTCTTATTGTTCGATTTCTCGCTCAGATTGGCACCTTCCTCTAATGGGGGTTGCCGTGGTTTCACAGAGCCTTCACTCTCCACCACTCTTAATAAGAGTTCGCAATATTCACTTTGTACTTTATACATAATACACGTACTCTATCTATTCGTCAACCCGTAATTTTTACCAAATGACCATAGTGATGGGAAATATCATTAAAATTCTATCCAATGCAGACATGGACCACGAAAGCACAAGACAACACCACTCGCTCCATGTAACGGTAAAAGAGCTGCTTTCTGCTCTTGCAGAAAACAGCTCTTTACTGACATTTTATTCTCAGAGGGGGGAATAGTAATGCATGATATTCAACATATCATTAGGTCACATTACTAATTATTAGTATACCCAAACTGAAATAAATTGCAACCCTAATTTACCAAAAATTTCATTTTATTTCTTAATTTTTACTTTTTTCACTTTACTCCACTTACCATATACATTTTTTCCATCTACTACAGTATATGCACGAACCTTAACAGCATATTTCTTCTTTTTCTTAAGCTTCTTTATTTTCAATGAATTGTTGGCGGCCATTTTTTTCTTCTTTCCTACTGCCACCTGATATCCGGCAACACCATCAATCTTCTTCCATTTTACCTTAACAGCCTTCTTCTTGACATTCTTTGCGGAAATAAGCTTCACCTTCGGAGCTGTTACGATCAGCTTACATACTGTTTCTTTATTGCTTCCTGCAGCCTTCGCCGTAATGTTACAGGTACCGATCTTCAATCCGGTGACCACTCCGTTGACTACAGTAGCAACTGTCTCATCACTGGATTTCCATTCAATAGCCTGATTAGCCTCTGCAGGAGTAACACTTGCCGTTAATGTAACGGTTCCTCCCATGGCAACCTTCTGCTCTGCTGCAGAAAGCACAACAGACTCTACAACCGCTCCAACCTTTACCGTACATGCAGCACTCTTTCCGTCAGCCGTTGCTGTGATCGTCACAGTACCGGCC
>CAKRHL010000328.1 GCA_934338765.1 uncultured Lachnospiraceae bacterium
GTAGAACCGGTGGAAGGATACGAAACGCCTCCCGTCGCAGCGATCACGGCATCCGCAGAAAGCGTCTCCTTCGTGCCGCCTCCTGTTTTCTGAACAGCCACACCGCTGCACCGTCCATCCTGTACCAGGATTTCCAGCACTCTGGTATGAAGGCGGATCGTGACGCCCCGTCTCTTCATTGCCTTTTCCAGCGTTCTGATCACATCAGAGGAATGATCGGACTGGGGAAACACTCTGTTTCCCCTCTCTGTCTTGATCCGTAAGCCCTCGCTTTCCAGAAACTCCATCATACGGCTGCTGTCGAAAGTATAAAATGCACTGTACAGGAACCGGGGATTGCGGATCGTATGCTGCAACAGATTTTCCACATCACTGTCATTGGTGATATTACATCTTCCTTTGCCCGTGATAAATACTTTTTTGCCCAGCTTTTCATTTTTTTCCAGAAGGGTCACCTGATGGCCCTGATCCGCCGCTGCAATGGCAGCCATCATGCCGGCGGCACCACCGCCAATGATTATTATTTTACTCATAGCGTTTTCCTTTAATCTGTATATCCTATTATTCATGTGATGATACCACGGATTGCTCCATTGCTTCGCAATTCCCGCAATCCTCCGGCCACCTCAAACCCTGCACCTTCGGTGCACTTTTCGGTGTCCGGCTCGCCAAGCCAGAGCGCAGCCTGCTCTGTGCAGGCACAGCAGGCTATGCTCTTATGGCTCGGTATATCACATGTTTCCGTCCCGCATAACATTCCAGTTTTTGACCATATAGTCTACCAGAGAAATGACTGTCAGGATCAATGCTGCATAGATAAATACATATTCAACGATATTTATAATATATCCATCAAAATTAACGATCAAAAGGATGGACATGATCATCTGCGTCACAGTTTTGATCTTGCCCCAATAGCTGGCAGCGATCACAACTCCCGCATCGGAAGCCACCAGACGGAAGCCGCTGATGATAAACTCACGGGCAATGATCACGATCACGACCCATGCCGGCATAGGATTGGAAGGAAGCGCCACAAAGCATATCATAGCAGAGCTTACCAGAAGCTTATCCGCCAGAGGATCCATAAACTTGCCGAAATTAGAGACAAGATTATATTTTCTGGCAATCTTGCCATCCAGCATATCCGTCAGACTTGCCACAATAAAGATCGCCACGGCAATATAATTGTGACATGCAATATGCTCGGAAAGCATAAAAAATACAAAAAACGGAATCAATACTACACGAAACATCGTAATCTTATTTGGTAAATTCATCGTCGTCCTCCTCTATTACTTCTCCGATCAGATCGTAGCCCTGTGCCTGTACGATCTGCACCCGGACATAATCACCGGTCACAAGATGCCAGCTCGTGGATAAGAATACAAAACCATCTACATCCGGGGCATCCATATAGCTTCTGCCCACATAGACATCATCCTCCGGAAGATATCCCTCGATCATCACATCCATTTCCTGACCGATACGGGATTCGTTTTTCTCGAAGGCAATCTCCTGCTGCATTGCCATGATCACGTCACGTCGTTCCTCCTTGATCTCCTCCGGGATCTGATTCTCCATCTCTGCTGCCGGAGTATCCTCTTCCTGGGAATAAGTAAATACACCAAGTCGGTCAAACCTCATCTCCTTGACAAACTCCTGAAGCTCTTCAAAATCCTGCTGCGTCTCCCCCGGGAATCCGGTGATCAGCGTAGTTCTCAGTGCAATATCCGGAATCTCCTGGCGTAAATGCTGTACCATCTGCGTAAGCTGTGCCCGGTCCGTGCGTCTGCCCATCTTTTTCAGGATAGTATCTGCCCCATGCTGGATCGGAATATCCAGATAATGACACACCTTTGGCAGCTTTTTGATGGCATCGACCAATTCCTGGGTGATCTCCTCCGGATAACAGTATAAAATACGGATCCATCGGATATCCTCCACCTCAGATAACTTTTCTAAAAGCTGCGGCAGACTTTTCTTCCCATACAGATCAGTTCCGTACAATGTCGTCTCCTGTGCCACCAGGATCAACTCTCTCACACCGTTCTCTGCAAGATGACGTGCCTGCTGTACCAGATTATCCATTGGCACACTGCGGTAATGACCCCGGACCTTCGGAATGATGCAATACGTACAGCACTTGTCACAGCCCTCTGCGATCTTGAGATACGCATAGC
>CAKRHL010000329.1 GCA_934338765.1 uncultured Lachnospiraceae bacterium
GTCATGGATCTTAACCATCATAATGCAGGTGATCTGTTTTTACTTTGTCCGGAAAAAAGTACATGGAAAGGAAGGTTTGGCTAAATGACAAAATTAACAAAGGAAGAGAAACATAAGCAGTGCTTGAAAGAGATCAAGGCGACGGTTTTCGTTGTATTTATCTGTTTTTTGTGGCATGTACTGACTGCTTTTATGCTGAATTCTACCGGGTGGATGATCTTTCATATGCCCGCATGGTTTGTGGTATCGGTGCTTGGCACGGTGATTCTTGCCATGATCGGAGTATTCTGGCTGCTGAAATTTGTGTTTATTGATTTTGATTATGATGAGGAGGAGAGTGGTGATGAATAAGAATCAGATGATCATTTTATCCGTTTTTCTTGGATATTTATTATTCAATGTGATCGTCAGCTTTGTTTACAGCAGGCGGGCGGACAAAAAGCTGCATACTTCCTCAGAGAAAAAATATTTTATCGGTGGAAGAAATATGAACGGGATTGTTCTGGCAATGACCATTATGGCAACCTACACCTCGGCAAGCTCTTTCATTTCCGGACCGGGAGCCGCAGGGCTTACCTATGGCTATGCGCAGACATGGATCGCAGCCATTCAGGTTCCGGTCACCTTTCTGGTGCTTGGTGTGCTGGGCAATAAGCTTGCTTTGGTTTCCCGGAGGACCGGAGCAGTTACGGTGGTTGGCTATTTCAAGGCGAGATACAAGAGTGATGCCCTTGTGGTGGTCACAAGTCTTGGACTCATTGTATTTTTTATTGCACAGATGATCAGTCAGTTTACCGGAGGAGCTACGCTGATCTCATCTATCACCGGCATGGATCATGTGACATCCCTTCTGATCTTTGGAACAGTTGTGGTTTTATATACGGCTGTGGGGGGCTTCAGTGCGGTGGTGATCACGGACACCATTCAGGGAATTGTCATGTGTATCGGAACATTTTTATTTTTGTTCTTCGTGTTGAAAGCCGGCGGGAATCTGGCGTCGATCGATGCCGGACTTGCGGCTAATCTGCCGGGAGTGTATGATGATATTTTCTCAAAGTACACGCCCGGGGGACTGCTCAGCTACTGGATCCTGGTTGGCTTCGGAACTTTGGGACTTCCCCAGACGGCGGTGCGTGCCATGGGTTTCAAGGATACGAAAAGCCTGCACCGGGCTATGTGGATCGGTGTACTGATCTGTGGATTTGTCATTGTGGGGATGCATCTGGCAGGAACATGGGCCGGGGCGTTGGTTGATACCGATAACCTTCCGACATCCGATTATTTTATTCCGTACATTGTGCAGAAGATCATGCCGTCCGGTATTGCCGCTATTTTCCTTGCGGCTCCTATGGCAGCGATCATGTCTACGGCAGATTCTCTTTTGATCCTTGCCACAGCGGCCATTGTAAAGGATTTATGGAAAAACTATGTGGTGAAGGATGATCCGGTCAAAAATGAAGCATATCAGAAACATGTCAAGGTGGTCAGTGGTGTTCTGACGATCATATTAGGCGCTATCGTGATGTTTTTAACCATCGACCCGCCGGATATTATCTTTATGCTGAATATGTTTGCCTTTGGCGGGCTGGAGTGCACTTTCTTCTGGCCTCTGGTGGGAGGATTGTTCTGGAAAAAGGGCACAAAACAGGCGGCGGTGTGCAGCAGTGTAGGAGGCGTTGCTATGTATATCTTTGCAACATATTTTATCCATGTTGCCGGGCTGAATGCAGTGGTATGGGGGATTCTGGTGGGAGCTGTCCTGTATTTTGCAATCGGTGTCGTGACAGGCAGAAAAGGACTGGATCAGGATATTCTGGATCAGTGTTTTTAGAAATGAAAAATAAAAATCCCGGTGGAGCAGTAAGCTTTACCGGGATTTTGAATATGTATAGAATTATGTTTACCAGTCCTCGATATCATCGAGATTGACAACCTCCGGAGTACCGGCCGGTTCGGCATCGGTATCTTCATTGTCGGAAGGCTGATCTGTGGTCAGAGCCTGAAGCTGTTCGTCTGTAAGCTCGGTAGGATCACCGATCACCTCCGGTTCGGTATCATCCGTCTGGTGTTTCTCAGCCTCTTCCCTGGCACGGCGCAGGATAGCCTGGATCTCATCATCTTTATTGTCAATGAGATAAGCCTCCTCCTCGTTATTACAAAGATAATATTTAATGATATGA
>CAKRHL010000330.1 GCA_934338765.1 uncultured Lachnospiraceae bacterium
GGATCATCTGCTCACTGCATTGGTCACACTGTACGATACTATCAATAGAGGTTTCAGTTTCCAGATATTCCATCCGGCGTTCTTCGTCTACCGGCACATATAAGACAAACACGTGCAGGTCCCCTGTGATACGGACACTGTCCTCCAGAAGACGCGTCTGGAGGTTGGCAGGAGTCATTTCATAATAAAGGATCGTATCGATATCCGGTTTCCCCTTTGGAAGTGTAATCTCATCTTTGATACGGAATACATCCTTCTGGCGGGAACCGGATCTGGTATAGGAGATCTCGTCGAAGCGTTTATGCAGTCCTTCTGGAACGAGAGTGTCCATTCCGGCGCGGGCGGCATCGTCAGAAATTATGTCCACCCCGGCAGGATAACTTGTTTCATCCTCCGCCTGACAGTGGAAGCCGGCAATCGCACGGACACTGATCTTGCGGGAATGGATCAGTTTAATCTGACAGTCCTCCAGATCGTAGCTGCAAAAAACAGTATCTGTGTTGGAAAGGCTATCCATGTTTAGGCTTTCTTCGAAGGGAATCTGTCCCTTCATGTTATGTATTGGCCGGATATCATCGTTGCTGGCATATAGCAGCTCAAATTGAAGCTGTCCGCGTAAAATACATTTATTCTGCTCGCAGATGATCTCCGTAAGCTCAAGGCAGCCGTGCTGCTTTATGATAAAATCAATGTCCGGCTTGGTATCTGGCACATTCACATCATCCTCCAGTGTAGTCTGGATGCTGCCGTGGCATTTTATCCGGTTTGTAATCATGGTTTCTAAGGATAATTTCATGGGAATTCCTCCATATATGTGATTTGTTGTCCCGTATGTTTCAATATATGAAAATTGTTACGCAGATATTCTAAAAAGCAGGGAAAAAGATTGGACAGAAACGGTTATCTGATTTATAATATTGTTATATTTTGAACGAATTATATGAAATACGAGGAGGGTAATTATGGTTAAAAAGAAAAAGCATGGAAAGAAAAATGGCAACAGCAGACTGCGGATCAAGATTATGCTGGTAGCTTTATTTCCAATGATACTGATGGCAGTGATCGTGGGGATTACCGCTGCACGTAATATGAGAGAAGGAATGCAGCAGGAGATGATGTATGCACTGGAGACAGAGGCGCATTCTCTGGAGCAGTTGTATAATGCAGTCAATGACGATGCATATTCGGTCAGTGGCGATAAGCTGATGAAGGGAAGCTTTAATGTTACTGATGAGACAGATTTTCTGGATTCCCTTGTGGAAGGAACCGATATGCAGGTGACTTTATTTTATGGAGATACCCGTATGGCAACAACCCTGAAGGATCAGTCAGGGAAGCGTCTTACCGGTACCAAGGCAGATGAATCCGTTGCCAAAGCTGTGACACAGGATGGCAGGACAGTAGAGGATTATAATATTACTATTGATGGGGAAAAGTATTATGCGTGCTATGCACCACTGAAGGATTCCGGTGACAAGGTGATCGGTATGACATTTGCCGGTAAGCCGGTAAAGCAGGTCGAGGCTCTGATCAGTCAGCGTACCAGAGAGATTATTATTGTGGAGACGGTGCTGGTACTGATCGCAATGGTTGTGATCTTTATCTTGACAAGAAGCATCCAGACAGGACTGCAGGCTGCAGAAAAGGCTGTCCACAGTTTGTCCAACGGTGATCTGACAGCGGCAATCGAGTCAAAAGCAATGCGGCGTAATGATGAGCTGGGCGATATGGCAAAGGGCGTGGCAGTACTTATGAACCAGCTTCTTGAGGTGGTAAATAATATTCGTGCTTCTTCCCAACAGTTATTAAAGTCCGGCACAGATCTCAGCAATATGGCATCTCAGACCAGTTCTACCGCGGACGATATCAGTAAGGCGATCGAGGAGATTTCACAGGGAGCGGTTGCCCAGGCAGATGAGATAGAAAAAGCATCCCATGACGTGGATACGATGGGTCAGCTGATCGAGCATATTGCAGATAATGTTGCAGAGCTGGATCAGGGTACGCAGGAGATCAAAGGCTCTAGCGACCGTTCCATCGATATTATCCGGGAGCTTACAGATTCCAATGACAGGAGCATGGAGGCGGTCAAGGAGATTTCCCGTCAGGTAAATGCAACCAATGAGTCTGCATTAAAGATCCGTGCGGCGGTTGATCTGATCAC
>CAKRHL010000331.1 GCA_934338765.1 uncultured Lachnospiraceae bacterium
GTGTCGGGCCGGATCGCCTGTTCCAATACAGCGGGTTCCACAAATCCCTCACGGTTCACGGTCAAATATGTTACCTCAAAACCGCAGCTCTCCAGAAACTGACAGGTATGAAGAATCGCATGGTGCTCCATGGAGGAAGTGATGATATGGCGTCCTTGCCCGGAGAGAGTTCTGGCAGCATTGACCAGTACCCAGTTGTCCGATTCTGTTCCGCCACTGGTAAAAATGATCTCCTGCGGTTTCGCGTGGATACTTTCTGCCAGACCGGTGCGGATCTCATCCAGCTTTTTATGAAGCAGTCGTCCTTCCCTGTAGGCTCCGGAAGGATTGTAATAATACTCGTTAAGGTATGGTGTCATCTCACGGATGACCTCCGGGTACACTGCTGTCGTTGCGGCATGGTCCAAATAGATCATTTATACATTGCCCCTTTCACCGAGTTATTAATACTTTATGCGTTTTTTAGTCATAGTTGCATTTTTTTTTCATAGAAATGAACCAAGGAATATGACCGGACAGATTACAGACTGCCGGTTTCGGAGGAATACCTATGGACACAATGGCAGGAAAACTTGTGAAAGGGACATTATTATTGACGATCACCGGTTTTGTGACAAGGATCCTGGGCTTTTTCTACCGTATTTATCTGGCAGATATGCTGGGAGCACATTATCTGGGGATATATCAGCTGATCTTTCCGGTATATGCAATCTGTTTCACCATTTACGGGGCAGGGATCCAGACGGCACTCTCCCAGGTGATCGCATCGGAAAAAAATAAGGACGGCAGCAGATGTTCTGTAATGAAAATATTCCGGGCAGGGACAGGGATTGCCATGGTGCTGGCGTTTTCGCTGCAGTTTTTGCTGTGGTGGAAGGCGGAATGGATCGCTCTTCATTTTGTAATGGAACCGGCACTGACACCCTACTTAAGGATTATGGCGGTATTTTTTCCGTTTTGCTGCCTGGGTGCGTGTATCAATGGGTATTATTACGGGATACAGGATGCCAAGATTCCTGCCATGACCCAGGTGATCGAACAGATCTTCCGGATCTTTTTCGTGTTTGGAATGACTTTATTTATGATGCCGGATGCCACCGTGGAACAAAACTGCCGCATTGCTGTATGGGGCCTTGCTGTGGGGGAGATCGGCTCCTGCTTTTATAATGTGTGGAAACTCTCAAGGCACTGTCGGAATGGTTTGAAAAAGAGACGCTTTGGAGAAAGATTCAGGACCGGAAATGTTTTAAAACAGGGGAACAGAGCAACTGCCGTATCTTTGTGGACACAGGATAACTGCTGTAGTCTGGGAATGCGATCCCTCCTATGGCTTGCATCTACTCTCACACTCACAAGGCTTTTTATTACATTTCTCAACAGCGTGGAAACGGTACTGCTGCCGGCAATGTTAAGGCGATACGGCTGCAGCAGTGAGGAGGCACTCAGTATTTATGGTGTCCTCACGGGGATGACGTTTTCGTTTCTTATGTTTCCTTCGACGATTACAAATTCACTCGCAGTTCTGTTGGTTCCTTCTGTGGCGGAGGCGGACGCTGCCGGGGATATGCGGATGATCCGCAGGAGTATATCCCTGTCAATCCGTTACTGTCTGTTACTTGGAATCCTTTGCACCGGATTTTTTATGGTATTTGGCAATGAATTGGGAATGGTAGTTTTTCATAATGAAATGGCGGGAGATTTTCTGGTGACGCTGTCATGGCTTTGCCCGTTTCTGTATCTGGGAACAGCTCTTACCGGTATCATTAATGGAATGAAAAAGACACATATCACTTTTGTGATCACAGCGGTCAGTCTGGGAGTACGGATCCTGTTCTTACTTTGTGCGGTTCCTGTTTATGGTATGCGTCTTTATCTGATCGGTCTGCTGGCAAGTCAGCTTTTGCAGGTGCTGTTGGAGCTGTGTTATCTGAGACCGTATTTACGGACAGAGAATGATCGTCAAAGGACAGAGGAGGATTTTGATGCAGTGCGTGGAATTCTTTTGCCGGGAGTATTGCTGATTCCTGGTGCCATTGCAGCAAAAAGCAGCTACCAATGGCTTGGCAGCTGCTTTCCGGATTGTTATGAAATTTTGTATCTTACAGTGGCAGGGATGATATTTTGTATCATTTACCTGTCGGGGCTTCTACTATCCGGAGG
>CAKRHL010000332.1 GCA_934338765.1 uncultured Lachnospiraceae bacterium
GCCAAGAGGTAGCCAGAGGACCTGTCTCAGCCTCACCATCACCAACGATTACTGTGGCTATGAGATCCGGGTTATCAAATACAGCACCAAATGCATGTGCGATAGAATAACCAAGCTCACCACCTTCGTTGATGGATCCCGGTGTCTCCGGTGCACAGTGGCTAGGCACACCACAAGGGAATGAGAACTGCTTGAACATCTTCTTCATACCCTCTTCGTCCTCGCTGATATTTGGATAGATCTCACTGTAAGATCCCTCCAGATATGTATTGGCGATCATAAAGTTTCCGCCATGTCCCGGACCGGATAAAAGGATCATATCGAGATCGTAACGCTTGATAACACGGTTACAATGTACATATACGAAGTTCTGTCCAGGTACGGTTCCCCAGTGACCTACGATCTTCTTTTTGATATGATCCATGGTTAATGGCTCTTTCATCAGCGGATTATCTAACAGATAAAGCTGTCCTGCAGAAAGATAATTGGCAGCACGCCAATATGCATCGATCTTGTCCAGCATTTCCTGAGATAATGGCTGTTTCTCAAGACAAGTATTTTCTGACATTTGTTACCTCCCTAAATCATTTGTTTTTTCCGTCCGCTAGTTTATCACATTTTGCCCATGATTACAAGGCAAAAAGGCATCTCAAAACGTAGAACTTTCACGCTTTGAAACGCCTTTTTATGGCATATTTGCTAAAGCTTCCTCATTTGATATCCTTAATGCTCATACCATCCGACGATCCCCGGTGTCAGATTGATATTGATCTGCTTGACCTCCTGGTACTCCTCCATGCCATGGACGCCGAGCTCCCTGCCGATACCGCTCATCTTATAGCCGCCCCAAGGTGCCTCATTGAAGGTTGGATTATAGCAGTTGATCCATGTGATTCCGGCACGGATCTCACTGATCACACGGTGTGCTCTGGTGATGTCCGAGGTAAATACCGCACCCGCCAGGCCATAAATGGTATCATTTGCCATATCAATGGCTTCCTTCTCTGTTTTGAAGGTCTGGATCGTCACAACCGGGCCAAAGATCTCCTCCCGGACAATCTTCATATCCGGCGTACAGTTGTCAAAGATCGTCGGACGGATAAAGTAGCCCTTGGCACATTCTCCCTCGGTATAGCGCTCTCCTCCGGTTACCAGCGTGGCACCCTCGTCTACTCCGCTCTTTATGTAAGAAAGGATCTTTTCCATATCCTTCTCGGTGATCACCGGACCAAGATCCGGATTATTGACCGGATTACCAATGGTCATTGCCTCCGCTTTCTTTTTCAGACGCTTGACAAATTCATCATGAATGCTTTCCTCAATGATAATACGGGAACCGGCTGAACAAACCTCCCCCTGATTAAAGAAGATTCCGATCATGGCCCACTCTACTGCACCATCCAGATCGGCATCTGCAAAGATCACGTTTGGTGACTTTCCGCCAAGCTCCAGACCGATTTTCTTGACATTGGTGGCTGCGGCACGCATGAGGCTTTGGCCGACTCTGGTGCTTCCGGTAAAGGTGATCATATCCACATCCTTATTCTCGCCCATCTCGGAGCCAACCTCCGCATCTCCCTGCAACAGATTGACACATCCCTTTGGCAGTCCTGCTTCCTCAAAGATCTCAAACAGCCGGATCGTAGAAAGAGGTGCCTTGGGACTCGGCTTAAATACAATACTGTTGCCGGCTGCCAGTGCCGGTGCCAGCTTCCATACAGACATCAAAAACGGATAATTCCATGGTGTGATCTGCGCACAGACCCCCACCGGCTCCCTTGTCTCATAGGAATGCATCTTACCGAAGCCGTCATTTACTTCATAAACACCGCCATGTGGTGTCTTGCAAAGACCTGCATAATACCGGAAGCAGTGAATGCCGTCACTGATATCTCCCTCTGCCTCGCGAAGAGGTTTTCCGTTGTCAAGAGTATCCATCATCGCCAGCTCGTCGGCATATTTTTCGATCTGATCGGCAATTTTCAATATGATATCTCCCCTTGTCTGGGAATCCATATCACGCCACTCTCTTGTCTCATAAAATGATTTTTTTGCAGCGGCAATGGCAAGTCTGGTGTCCTCCACACTGCTCTCATACACCTTGTCGATCACTTCTCCGGTTGCCGGATTGATCACGTCAAAGG
>CAKRHL010000333.1 GCA_934338765.1 uncultured Lachnospiraceae bacterium
AGCGCGATTTTGTGACGATCAAATCCTGGGGGCTGGATGCGGTCCGCATTCCGGTACCATATTTTATCTTTGGAGACAGAGAGCCATTTATTGGATGCATTGAGGTTCTGGACAAGGCATTTACCTGGGCAGAAAAATATGGATTGAAGATACTGATCGATCTGCACACTGCACCGGAGGGACAGAATGGATCTGATAACGGCGGAATCTGCGGCGTATGTAAATGGGCACAGAATCCGGAAGAGGTGGAATTTGTTCATACGGTTCTGGAACGGCTGGCACAAAGATACGGACACAGAGAAGGACTCTGGGGGATTGAGCTGATCAATGAACCGGCACTGCAGGGAGCATGGGAGCTTCTTAATATCCAGAAAAGATATCCACCGGTAGACAAGGAGATGGCAAAAGGAAGTGCTCCGATCACGGTGGAATTCATCCGGAAGTTTTATCTGGATGCGTATGACCGCATTGAAAAGTATCTGTCAGAGGATAAATACATTGTTATCCATGACGGATTTGAGCTTACCATCTGGAAAGATTTCATGCGGGAAGAAAAATATAAAAATGTCGTTCTGGATACCCATCAATATTTGATGATGGCAGAAATGATGGGATGTGAACAGACAGTAGAGGGATACGAAAAATATGTAAAAGAGCATTTCATGAAGGAAATCGAGGAAATGCAGCAGTATTTTCCGGTGATCTGCGGTGAGTGGTGTCTGTTTAATTCTCTTGCCTGTGGCTGGGATACCAAGGGAGGACAGACAGTTCTTAACGGACTGGAAGGCGCTTCTGTGGAGACATATACTCCTGAGCAGAAAAAGGAAATCTATCAGGCTGTTGCCAGAATGCAGAAGGAGGCCTGGAACAAGGGATCCGGATATTTTTACTGGAGTTATAAGCTGCTTACAGATACGGTCAACACCGAAGGCTGGGTCGGCTGGGACAGCTGGGATCTGGGTCGCTGTGTTGATTTTGGATGGTTTCCGTTAGATAAATAATTACAAAACAGGAGGTAACGATTATGAATGAAAATAAGATGAATCCGAATGCAAAGCTTTCCTTTTTAGAGCGTTTTGCTTATGGTATAGGAGACTATGCAGGAAATTTAGTATATTCTGCAATTAGTGCATTTTTGTTAGTATATTACACCAATGTGGTGGGAGCCAGTGCAGCAGCTGCCGCTTCGATCATTGCAATTTCAAAAATATTTGATGGTATTTCAGATCTGGTAATGGGTTACATTATTGATCATACTCATAGTAAATGGGGAAAAGCCCGTCCATGGATCGCCAGATTATGTGTTCCGCTGGCAGTATGTACGGTTCTGATGTTTACCGTTCCGGCATCCTTTGTTGGCAAGACACAGTTAGCATATATGTTCCTGACATATAACTTAGTATCCACGATCTTCTATACAGGAATTAATGTACCATATGCTACACTCAACGGACTGATGACAACAAACCAGTATGAGAGAGGTCTTCTCGGAAACTTCCGTAACCTTCTGGCAACAGCAGGTACGATGACGATCAACACCGTCGTATTAAAGATGACAGCAGCTTTTGGTGGTGGAGATGTTTATTCCCAGAAGGGCTGGACACTGACATTTGTTGTTCTGATGATCGTATTTGTGATCCTGAATATGTTTACATTCTTTATGTGTAAGGAGCGTGTCGTTGAAGGTGGCTCTGATCAGAAAGAAGCAAAAGAAAATCAGGTTTCTTTCATCAAGGGGCTCAAGGGATTATTTGTAAATAAGTACTGGGTACTTCTTGTGATCGCAATCTTTGCGATGTACTTTATGATGTCCTGCTTCTTTGGATCTGCTGTATTTTTTGCCCAATATAATGTTGGAAATGCCGGGAAATACGCCATTATTTCAAACTGTCTGTCTATGGCACAGATTGCATTCCTGTTTGTGACACCGTTTATCATGAAAAAGGTTTCCAAGAAAAATCTGTTTATGTGTGGAATGGCAGTTTCCGGAATCGGATTTCTTCTTTCCGGTTTTACAACCAATGTCACGGCAACCTGTGTATTATCCGTTGTAAAAGGTATGGGATTTGCCTGCGGTGGAGCTTCTATGTTCGGCCTTTTGCAGGATGCGATCACCTATGGAGAGTGGTATAACGG
>CAKRHL010000334.1 GCA_934338765.1 uncultured Lachnospiraceae bacterium
GTTCCAGCAGTTTCACCAGATCTCCATAAAAATCCGGATCATTTTTCGCAATACGATTAAAATCTTCAATTACGATCAGCGTCCTGCCTTCTCTGCGGCGGCACATTTCTGAAAATATCCCCAGATATGTATTCCGGCTGACGGTCTGCTGTATACGGCTGATGGCAGACGGCAGCTCCTCTGTCTGTTCATTCCCATAAAACCGGTCCCAGCAGAGATTTAACAACTGCTTCTGCCTCTCCCGGGCACACTCTGCCGCCTGATAATAATACCCCTGATATTCCTGCACAAACTGCTTCACCAGAGTAGTCTTACCGGTTTTGCAGCGTCCTGACAGGATTACAAGCCTGTTTTCTTTTGCTTCATATGCCTCCCTGAGCTGTCGGTATTCTTTTTCCCTTTTTATGATCATACGCATCCTCTTTTCTGTAAGAGTACATTACATTCTGTCCGGAGCCTCCAGTCCCAGCAGATCCACCGCCTGCTCCAGAACTTTTCCTACCAGGCGGCTCAGAGCGATCCATGAATCTCTCTCTGCCACATCCTCGTTGGCCAGAATTTTATTTTCATGATAAAACTTATTGTATGCATCACAAAGCTCATAAACAAACTGGCAGATCTTATGTGGTGCCTGCTCCTGATATGCCGCATTTACCGTGTCGCTCCACTTGGACAATGCAAGCATCACATCCGTCACGGTTTTATTCTGTGCCGGAAGGATCTTCACATCCTCTGCCACGTTGATGTTATTTGCCTGAAGCTTCGCCATCAGAGACTTTGTACGAACAATCGTATAAAGAATATATGGTCCTGTATTGCCCTCGAAGGAAGTAAATCTCTCTACATCAAAAACATAATCCTTGGATGCCTGATTACTGAGATCACCATACTTGATCGCTGCGAGACCGATCTTGGCTGCCGCATCCTTCAATATATCCTCCGGCATATCGCGGTCTGCCATCTTCTCGCGGACCTGATCCTCCACATCACCCAGAAGCTGCTCCAGACGAAGAACTCCGCCGTCACGAGTCTTAAACGGCTTTCCGTCCTTGCCGTTCATGGTTCCGAATCCTACAAATATAAGATCTACATCTTCACCAATGATCTTTGTCTTTCTTGCACAACGGAAGACCTGTTCAAAATATAACGACTGACGCTTGTCCACCACATAAATAATACGGGTCGGATCAAAAAGCTTTCTTCTCTCAACGATAGTTGCAAGGTCCGTCGTATTGTAAAGGGTGGCTCCATTGGATTTCAGGATCATACAAGGTGGAATCTCCTTGGTATCACTCTCCTCCTGCACATCCACAACCAGTGCTCCCTGATCGATATGTGCATATCCGCCATCCTTCATATCCTGTACCATCTGCGGAATATACGGCTGTGCATCAGACTCCTTTTTCCACAGATCAAAATCGACGTTGAGACGTGTATAAATCTTTCTCAGATCAGCAACAGATACATTAATAATATGCTGCCACAAAGCAAGATACCCTTTCCTGCCGGCCTGAAGCTGGGCTGTAGCAGTCTGCGCCTCCTCTTTATAATCCTCGTGTTCTTTGGAATATCCGCTGGCATATGGATATATCTCCTCTAGGTCAGCCATGGTAAACGGAGGCTCGGATGGATACTCTCCATCATAACTCTCATCAAAATATACCAGCTCCGGCTGACGGTGCTTTAACTCTGTAATGATCAGACCGATCTGAAGTCCCCAGTCTCCCAAATGCACATCGCCGATCACCTTATGGCCAAGATAACGTGCAGTTCTCTTAATACTCTCTCCAATGACAGCAGAACGTAAATGTCCCACATGAAGCGGTTTTGCCACATTGGCTCCGCCGTAATCGATCACAATGGTCTCCGGCTTGTCTGCTTTGTCACAGCCAAACAGCTCGTCTTCATTCATTCTATTCATGAAATCAGCCAGAAAATCATCACTGACTGTCATATTGATAAAGCCAGGCATCTGTGCCACAATCTCCTTGAACGACGTACTCTCTGACAAATTTTCAACCACTTCATTGGCGATCTGGATCGGTGCCTTATGATACTGCTTGGCAGCTGCCAGAGCACCGTTACACTGATACTGGCAAAGATCCGGCCGGTTTGATA
>CAKRHL010000335.1 GCA_934338765.1 uncultured Lachnospiraceae bacterium
CTTCTATGCAGATCAATTCCATTATCAGCAGTATTGATGATATCGCAAGTCAGACAAATCTTCTGGCATTAAACGCGTCCATTGAGGCAGCCCGTGCGGGGGAAGCCGGCAAGGGCTTCGCTGTGGTTGCAACCCAGGTTGGTGAGCTGGCAACCCAGAGTGCAGAGGCGGCAAGAAATTCAACAGAACTGATCGCCAATACGATCCAGGCAGTGGAGCAGGGAAAAAACCTGGTCGACGAGGCAGCCGGCAAACTGGTGGTAGCAGCCGGAAAGACAAACGATCTGGTGGAAAATATAGGCAAGATCACAGAGGCATCCGAGAATCAGGCCGATGCACTGAGTCAGCTTTTACTGGCAGCTGATCAGATCGCAGCGGTTGTTCAGGAGAATACAGCCATGGCAGAAGAAAGCTCTGCAAGCAGCGAGGAGCTGGCAGCGCAGGCAGCCAAGCTGAAAGAACTGATTGATGTATTTAATCTGTATCAGGGACAGAACCAGTAAAATGTTTTACATATAATACAACAGACTGGCAGATGCAGAAGAAAATGCAGAAGAAAATAAAAAAATGCTTGCAATTTCGCAGGAAGTATTATATAATATCGCATGTTGATTGCTGATATGGCTCAGTCGGTAGAGCGTCGCCTTGGTAAGGCGGAGGTCACGGGTTCGATTCCCGTTATCAGCTTAAACATGCAGAGTGCTGTACATTGTGTACAGCACTTTTTTTGATATATAGGAAAAAATGAAATCCGTTTCATATCCATCGTCATTGATAGAGATTATCAATGGAAAAAAACGGGATTTTTTGGTAAAAGTATACGAAAACCTCGTGAAAATGTTGACTTTTGTCATACGAATGATACAATGAAAGGTGAATTGCTGTGGCTGAATTCAGTTCCAAAAGAATAGATTGTAATAGGCATATGTGAGGGAATTGATAAATGATATCAACAGACATGGCAAAATAAATCAAAGAAAGGGGAACCGGAATGAGTAACGCAACATTTCGCGGGGGTGTACATCCCTACGAGGGAAAAGAGCTGTCTAAGGATCTGCCGATCAAACAGGTAAATCTGCCGGGAGAATATGTATTCCCTATGGCACAGCACATTGGTGCGCCTGCGACTCCTATTGTGGAGAAGGGCGACAAGGTACTGGTTGGACAAAAGATTGGCGAAGCCAGTGGCTTTATTTCTGCCAATATCTGCAGTTCGGTTTCAGGAACTGTTAAGGCGGTAGAGCCGAGAATGCTTCTAAATGGTTCCAAAGCAACATGTGTCGTTATTGAGAACGACGAGGAGTACAAAGGAATTGAAGGGCTTGGAGAGGACCGGGATTACACGAAGCTGTCCAAAGACGAGATCCGTGACTTTGTCAAGGAGGCGGGTGTCGTTGGTATGGGTGGTGCAGGATTCCCAACCAATGTAAAGCTTGCACCGAAGGAGCCGGATAAGATCGATTACATTCTGGTAAACGGTGCAGAGTGTGAGCCGTATCTGACATCCGATTATCGTCAGATGCTTGAGTATACAGACCAGATCGTTGGTGGTCTGAAGGTTATGCTGAGGCTTTTTGACAATGCAAAGGGTGTCATCTGTATCGAGGATAATAAGCCGGATGCCATCGCAAAGATGCAGGAGGCTGTAAAGAATGAGGACCGCATGGAGGTACTTCCGTTAAAGACCAAGTATCCTCAGGGTGGTGAGCGTACGCTGATCTATGCAGCCACCGGCCGCAAGATCTATTCTGCAAAGCTGCCGGCAGATGCGGGATGCATCGTAGACAATGTTTCTACGGTCATCGCGATCTATCGTGCTGTTTGCAAGCAGACACCGCTGATCCAGGGTGTTCTCACTCTGACAGGTGACGCATTCAATACACCGGTCAATGTGGAGGTGCGCTTAGGATGCAATCATGCGGATCTTGTTCCTGAGGGAGACGGCTTTAAGACTGAGCCTGTCAAGATCATTTCCGGTGGTCCGATGATGGGATTTGCGTTCTTTGACCTGAATGTCCCTGTTACCAAGACATCTTCATCCATCCTGGCACTGACAAAGGATGAGGTGGCAGAGTATGAGCCGACCCCATGTATCCGCTGCGGACGCTGTGTGGAGG
>CAKRHL010000336.1 GCA_934338765.1 uncultured Lachnospiraceae bacterium
CAGGCATTGTTTGATTATGATGGAAATTCTTTGCCGGCGCTGTGCAGAATCCGGGATTTCCGGTAAGGAAAATGGAGAGAAAAAATTAGTGTAATTAAGAAGAAGGTACTATTGACATGTTTAATTACAGAAAAGAATAGAGGGCACAATATGAAGAATATTACAATGGACTATTTACGAAATCATACATTTGAAATGACCGGTCTGGAGGAGCAGACTGTGGCGAAAGAGAAAACGAGTGCGATGTTTTCCCCGCAGCAATTAAGCAGGCTGCCGCGGGGAGATATGGACCGGTTTGATGAACTGAATATCCGTATTAATGATATGATCCGGGAGCTGTTTGATACGAAAGAGCAGTTTAGCCAGAAATGCAATCTGAAATATGAAACGGTCAGAAAATACATACGTGTGCGCAGTGGGAAAACCCTGCCCAAGGAAATGCTTGCAAAGTTTGTGATCGCCTGTGGTCTTTCCCTGGAGGAAGCCGATGAATTATTCGAATTAAGAGATCACGCTCTGCAGCCGGAGAAAATTCTATTAGATGCTGTGATCGTACATTGTCTGCAAAATCATTATGATCTTGATGAGTTCTTTGATACATGCAATCAGGTAAATCTGGATATCGAATATAAGATTTAAAAGTTGGGATAAAAAATCCCAATGTGGGGCTTTATGGTTTGGTAAGATAGCATCAACATAAAGAAAGGGGTTGACGCATATGTCAAAGAAAAGATTTACCTGGGAAAATTTCCCGTATGATTTTTTGAAAGCAATCGCTTATGGAAAGGAGACACCGGCAAGGTTACGGCCAAGAAACGTGTATGAGGAGAAGGATGTAGAATTTCTGATCCCTCATATCAGTTATATTTGTGGTTATCCGGATGATTATTTTGTAAGAAAATATCGAAAATCCATTGAAGATTATTTTCTCAACGGATCAAACCATTTAATTCAGGTGGTGCGCCGGTTGGAGCGATTGAACTATGGTGGTATCCATCTGGGAGAAAATGATGAAATGCTTTTTGCATTGCGTCAGAAACGAATGACACAGACCTTATGTGATGTTTATTTAAGTGAGCTGCGTATGACGGGAAAGGCAGTGTACAATGATGAGGAAAGTGTTTTCCAGCTTCCAAAGACGTTGGATCTGACCATTGCACAACCGGATAAAATTACATTGTATCCTTATCAGGAAAAAGCGGTGGAGGCGATGCATCAGTACTTTTTGAACGAAGATCGTAGTTCTGCTATTTTGTCTATGCCGACAGGAAGTGGAAAAACCAGAACCAGTGTGTACTATCTGCTTCACGATATGATCAGTCAGGGGTATCAGGTGATCTGGCTGTGTCATCGTTCTATGCTGATCGAGCAGGCGGCGGAGCAGTTTTACAAATTTTCCCCTTTGATCAGGGAACAAAATCAATCCATGGAGCAGTTTAAAATGGTTTGTATTTCCGGAAAGCATGCGAGTGTGCGGGCGATGGAACCGGATGATAATCTGATTATTTCCAGTGTGCAGAGTCTGTGCAACAATACCGTATATCTGCCAAATATTCTGGCAGAGAAGGTAATGATCGTTGTTGATGAGGCACATCATACATTGGCACCGTCTTATCGGAGGATTATCCGGACGATCCGTGAGAAAAGACCGGATGCCAAGCTTTTGGGGCTTACGGCGACGCCGGTGCGCCTGACGGAGAAGGCAACAGGGCAGTTGATGAAAATTTTTGATAATAAAATTGTATTTTCCGTGACAATGAGTGATCTGATCGCTGACAAGACCCTGGCAACGCCGCAATATATTCCTGTGGATACCAATATTGATATTGAAACACTGATCGATATTGATGAGCGGAAATATATTGCCAAATGGGGAGAGCTGCCGGAATCTCTGGTGATGAAGGTTGCAAAAACAAATGAGAGAAATGATATTATTGTGGACGAATATGTGCGCAATAAGGAAAAATACGGAAAGACAATTATTTTTGCATTAAATGCGATTCATTGTGATTCGTTAAATGAGGCGTTTCGGAAGAAGGGAATCCGAAGTGACTACGTTTACACAATGATCGGCAATGCAGAAAACCAGAGAACCATTGACCGTTTCCGGCAT
>CAKRHL010000337.1 GCA_934338765.1 uncultured Lachnospiraceae bacterium
GCAAGCTCCAATCTGGAGCGTTTCGACGGCGTGAAGTACGGATACCGTACCAAGGAGTATGAGGGACTTCACAACATGTATAAAAAGACACGTTCCGAGGGCTTCGGTGCCGAGGTAAAACGCCGTATCATGCTTGGTTCCTTTGTATTAAGCTCCGGTTATTATGATGCATATTATCTGAAGGCACTTCGAACCAAAGCACTGATCAAAAAAGCCTTCGATAAAGCATTTGAAAAATACGACATGATCCTTGGACCGGCTGCTCCGACCACAGCACCGAAACTGGGACAGAGCCTCAGTGATCCGATCAAGATGTATCTCGGAGATATTTATACGATTTCTGTCAACCTTGCCGGCCTGCCTGGTATTTCTGTTCCTTGCGGCGTAGATTCCAAGGGACTCCCGATCGGCTTACAGCTGATCGGTGACTGCTTCCAGGAGAAGAAGATCATTCAGGCAGCATACGCATATGAGCAGACAAGAGAGCCGGCATTTTGCCCGCTTCTGGCAGAGTAGAAAGGAGACCGGAAAGATGAAACAATACGAGACTGTGATAGGACTTGAGGTCCATGTGGAGCTTGCCACAAAGACAAAGATTTTCTGCGGATGTTCTACCGCATTTGGTGGAGCACCGAATACACATACATGTCCGGTTTGTACCGGTATGCCGGGTTCTCTGCCGGTACTCAATAAGCAGGTGGTAGAATATGCCATTGCCGTAGGTCTTGCAACCAATTGCAACATTACCCAGTACTGCAAGTTTGACCGTAAGAATTATTTTTATCCGGATAATCCACAGAACTATCAGATTTCCCAGCTGTACCTGCCAATCTGCCGGAATGGCGGCATTGAAATCGAGACAGCAGCAGGCAAAAAGACCATTGGTATCCATGAGATCCATATGGAGGAGGATGCCGGAAAGCTTGTTCATGATGACTGGACCGGAAGCTCTATGGTAGATTACAACCGTTCCGGTGTGCCTCTGATCGAGATCGTATCCGAGCCGGATATGCGTTCTGCAGATGAGGTTATTGCCTATCTGGAGAAGCTGCGTATGATCATTCAGTATCTGGGAGCTTCTGATTGTAAGCTTCAGGAGGGATCTATGCGTGCCGACGTCAACCTCTCCGTCAGAGAAGTAGGAGCTGCCGAGTTTGGTACCCGTACCGAGATGAAGAACTTAAACTCCTTCAAGGCGATCTCTCATGCCATTGAGGGCGAGAGAGCACGTCAGATCGAGCTTCTGGAGGAAGGACGTCAGGTCATTCAGGAGACCAGAAGATGGGATGATAATAAGGAGTCCTCTTATGCGATGCGTTCCAAGGAGGATGCGCAGGATTACCGTTACTTCCCGGAGCCGGATCTGGTGCCGATCATGATCAGCGATGAGTGGCTGCAGGCCGTCAAAGACAGACAGCCGGAACTTCGTTCCGAGAAGCTGGAGCGTTACAAAAAGGAATATGACATTCCGGAGTACGATGCAGAGATCATCACGGGAACCAAGAAGATGGCTGACATCTTTGAGGCAACCACAGCAATCTGCAATAAGCCAAAGAAGGTTTCCAATTGGCTGATGGTAGAGACCATGCGTCTGTTGAAGGAGAATGAGATGGAGGCAGAGGATATTTCCTTCGCTCCTGAGAATCTCGCGAAGCTGATCGAGATGGCAGATGCCGGAGAGGTCAACAGCTCTGTAGCCAAGGAAGTATTCGAGGAGATCTTCAAGAACAATATCGATCCGGAGAAGTATGTCGAGGAGAAGGGCTTAAAGACCGTATCCGATGACGGTGCCCTTCGTGAAGTGATCGAGAAGGTTGTCGCAGACAATCCAAAGTCTGTAGAGGATTATAACAGCGGTAAGAAGAAAGCCATCGGCTTCCTGGTAGGACAGACCATGAAGGCAATGCAGGGTAAGGCAGATCCTGGAATGGTCAACAAGATCCTTATGGAAATTTTGGGCTGATGCAAAAAATGCCATCGAGAATGCGTGGCAGATTGTGAGGTTGGTATGGAAGAACAGAGAAGAAATATCCGGATCCCGGTGAAGATGAATCTGGAGGTTTCCGATATCTTTAAACAGGATAATGTAAAAGTCAGCAATATCAATGCAC
>CAKRHL010000338.1 GCA_934338765.1 uncultured Lachnospiraceae bacterium
ACCTACCTTACGTGTATCTGCAACAGAACCTGGGATACAGAAAGACTGAAGTCCCTCTCCGATTGCTGCTGCTGCTTCTGATGCCTTACGGCAGTTTTTCTTGATTGCGATTGCTGCACCTACTGTGTATGCCCAGCAAGCGTTCTCGAAACAAATTGGCTGGATTCCCTTTACCTGATTGTAAACATCAAGTCCAGCATCCTTTGTAATTTTCTCTGCTTCTTCAATGGAAGAAATACCATAGCTGTTCAACACTTTGTTGATCTGGTCGATTCTTCTCTCATATGATTCAAATAATGCCATGATTCGTTTGCCTCCTTTTCTTTATTTTGCGATCTCTTCATCAGTTCTCGGATCAATGAGCTTCACTGCGTCAGCAACACGTCCGTACTGTCCGGATGCCTTGTCCCATGCAGTATTAGGATCATCACCCTTCTTGATGAAATCTGTCATCTTACCAAGGTTTACAAACTTATAACCAATGATCATATCCTCATCATCCAATGCGATTGCAGTAACATAACCCTCTGCCATCTCTAAGTAACGAGGTCCCTTCTTCAGAGTACCGTACATAGTACCAACCTGGGAACGAAGACCCTTTCCAAGATCCTCAAGACCGGCACCGATAGCAAGTCCATCCTCAGAGAATGCACTCTGGGAACGACCGTAAACGATCTGAAGGAATAACTCTCTCATTGCTGTATTGATCGCATCACAAACCAAGTCAGTATTGAGTGCCTCCATAACAGTCAGACCCGGGAGAATCTCAGCAGCCATAGCTGCAGAATGTGTCATACCAGAACATCCAACAGTCTCAACGAGAGCCTCCTGAATGATACCTTCCTTTACATTAAGGCTCAGCTTGCAGCAGCCCTGCTGAGGTGCACACCAGCCAATACCATGTGTAAAACCGGAAATATCCTTAACTTCCTTTGCCTGAACCCACTTTGCTTCCTCAGGGATTGGTGCAGCTCCATGATGCACACCCTGGGCAACAGGGCACATGTTTTCTACTTCCTGTGAATAAACCATGATTTTGCTCCTTTCAATATGCTTTTTATCTGCGGCATTACCGCAGTCCTAAATATATTTTCGCACAAAATTTGTATTTAGTCTACACCTTTTGACAAAAAAACTCACCAAAAATTTTAATTGATGGATTTTTCGACAATTTCCCCCTGGCGTTTGTAAATACTTCCTTTAGGAATATATCCTCTGACCATGGATAAAGGGTAGACATTGGTATTGCTGCCGATGATGGTTCCCGGATTGAGGACGCTGTTGCAGCCCACCTCTACATAATTGCCGAGGATCGCTCCCATTTTCTTCAAGCCCGTGGCGATCACGTCATCATTATAGCGGATCGTCACCTTTGTTTTGTCGGACTTGACATTGGAGGTAATGGAACCGGCTCCCATATGGGACTTATACCCAAGAATGGAATCTCCGACATAATTGTAATGCGGTACCTGTACATTGTTAAAGAGAATGACGTTTTTCAGCTCGGTGGAGTTTCCCACAACGCAGTTCTCTCCTACAATGGCATTGCCGCGGATGAAGGCACACTGGCGGACCTCCGCATTTTTCCCGATGATACACGGACCATTGATGGATGCGGTCGGCGCAATGGTGGCTGATCTGGCGATCCAGACATTTTCGCTCTTCTGCTCATATTCCTCAGCAGATAAACCGGCACCCAGTGTCATGATGAAATCTCCGATGTGAGGCAGTACCTCCCACGGAAACTCCCGGTCGGTAAAGATATCTCTGGCGATGGTCTCGTCAAAATTAAATAAGTTTTTGTTTTTTAATGCATCGTACATAGCTTTCCCTTTCCTATTACGTTCTGACCTTACAATATAAGGCTTCAGATTGCGTGATATGTGTTATTTCTTGTAATACACAGCGGCTTCATCAAACTTTTTCCGAAGGTATCCCTGATTGTTCAGCCCTTTAACACCATTGACCCATTTGGCAATGTAGTTTTCCAGCTTTGCCATATATTCGTCCTCGGTGATGGTTCCCTCTGCCATATAGGTCAGTCCCTTTTCCCAGCTTGCGGTAAGCTCCGGGTTTAAGAGGGAACGGATGGAGGAATCTACTACA
>CAKRHL010000339.1 GCA_934338765.1 uncultured Lachnospiraceae bacterium
CAGTGGAATTTGTTGATGATAACGGTATAGAGAATCAGGTGGTAAATGTTTATCCGCAAGTGAAATACCAGAGCTTTGAAGGGTTTGGAGGGGCTGTTACGGATGCGGCCGGTTATGTGTTTCAGCAGCTGGATCCGGAACAGAAGGAAAGACTCCTTACGATGTATTTTCATCCGGATCATATGAATTATCGGAAAGTAAGGATCCATATGGACAGTTGTGATTTTTCAACACATCTTTATTCTGCCCTGAAGGATCCACAGGATCAGGATCTGGAGTCATTTGATTTTTCTGATACAGAGAAATATATTATGCCGCTTCTTGCAGCGGCACAGAAGATGGCACAAAAGCCATTAAAGATAATGTTGTCTCCATGGTCACCTCCGGAATTTATGAAAACAAATAATTCCCGTAAGAATGGCGGCAGTTTAAAAAAGGAGTATTATCCGTTATGGGCAAAATGTATCTGCCGCTATATCACCGAGTTTGAAAGATGCGGCTATGAGGTAGAGCGTATATCAATACAGAATGAACCAAAGGCTGTCCAGATATGGGATTCCTGTGTGTATTCTCCGGAACAGGAGAAAGAGTTTCTGACCGGTTATTTATATCCGGCCATGAAGCAGGCCGGTCTGGAGCATGTGGAGATCTTTATATGGGATCACAATAAGGAACGCGTTTTTGAAAGAGCCTGTGATCTGATCGATGCGGAGACAGATGGCATGATTGCCGGAGCTGCATTTCACTGGTACAGTGGGGATCATTTTGAAGCATTGGATCTGGTACGACAGCAGTTCCCGGAGAAAAAGCTGATATTGTCTGAAAGCTGCCTGGAATATAACAAGTTTGATTCTGATGCAGAATCGGTCAATGCCGGTAGACTCGCTCATGATATGATCGGAAATCTGAACCATGGTCTCAATGCATTTTATGACTGGAACATTCTTCTGAATAAAGAGGGCGGGCCAAATCATGTGGGAAATTACTGTGATGCACCGTTTCTGTATGATGAGGAGCGAAAGGAACTACTGCAGCGGATGAGTGCAGACTACTACTGGCATTTTGCACATTTTATCAAACCGGGGGCAGCGCGGCTCGGTTTTAGCAGGTATACCGATGAAATCGATGTCACTGCATGGGAAAATCCGGATGGCAGGATCGTATTGATCCTGTTGAACCAGGGAGAGGAAGCAGTACCGGTTCATATAAGGATCTCGGGAAAAGAAGCAGAAATCCTGCTGTCTGCCCACAGTATAGCCAGTGGCGTGATCAGTGACGAGTAAATGTATCGATCAGTTTTATGAAATGGAGGAAATAAAAATGCTTAGAAATCCAATTTTGAAAGGTTTTAATCCGGATCCGTGTATCTGCCGGAAAGGGGATGATTATTATATTGCCGTATCTACCTTTGAGTGGTTTCCGGGGATTCCGATCTATCATTCCCGCGATATGAAAAACTGGGAGCTTTATACCCATGTGCTGACAGATGACAGCAATCCGGATCTCAAAAAGCTTCCTTCTGCGAAAGGAATCTGGGCACCATGTCTGACTTACTGCGAGGCAGAGGATATGTTTTATGTGATCTATGGTGTAATGAATTCCATGAATGCCCGCTATTTTGATGTGGACAATTTTCTGATCACGGCAAAGGATATTACGGGACCATGGAGTGAGCCGGTATACCTGCATTCCTCCGGTTTTGACGCTTCGATCCTTCATGATGATGACGGACGTAAATACATTGTATCTCTGGACTGGGAGACAAGAGAAGGTTATGAGAAGCCGGGCGTGATCGCAGTTTCCGAGTATGATCCGGAGAAAAAGGAGATCATCGGATATCCAAAACGGATCTGGAAGGGTGGAACGGATCGTGGCTGCATTGAGGCACCGCATCTGACCAAACGAAACGGATATTATTATATTATGTGTGCCGAGGGCGGGACCGGATATAATCATTGTGTGACCATGGGGCGTGCCAAAAGTGTATGGGGGCCTTATGAAGGAGACCCGCAGAATCCGATCGTCACTTCTAATCCGGTAGAGTCCAACGAAAGACACGATCCGGATCATTTAAAGCCGAAGTATTTTAATCCGGATGTGGT
>CAKRHL010000340.1 GCA_934338765.1 uncultured Lachnospiraceae bacterium
TCAGGAATACCTTAGGATTACGAACGATTGCACGACCCATGGCAACACGCTGTCTCTGACCACCGGAAAGAGCCTTTGGCTTACGATCTAACAAATGCTCGATATCAAGAATCTTTGCTGCCTCGTGAACAAGCTTATCTACCTTGTCCTTTGGAGTCTTTCTCAGCTTAAGACCAAATGCCATGTTGTCATATACTGACATATGTGGATACAGAGCGTAGCTCTGGAATACCATGGCGATATCTCTGTCCTTAGGCTCTACATCATTTACCATTGTGTTACCGATCCAGAGCTCACCGGATGTAATCTCCTCCAGACCAGCGATCATACGAAGTGTTGTAGATTTACCACAACCTGAAGGTCCTACAAAAATAATAAATTCCTTATCTGCGATATCAAGATTAAAATTTTTAACTGCGACGAATCCGTTTGGATATGTCTTGCCAACGTTCTTTAATGATAAACTTGCCATTGTGTGTTCCTCCTATAATGTTTTAAATAATATGCCTTTCAAGTTTTCGCGTTTATCCCTAACGCTTTACCCAAGAATTATATTACACTATCCAATCATTATTGACCATAGCACAAATAGCCAAAGAACATTTTAATGTTTTGTGCAAACCGTATATTTTTATTTTTTTTCGTTCATTTCGTCAAAAAATAGTCCTCTCGTAGCCGCTACGACTGTACCTTTTCCACAAATCCCTCTCCCTGAACCTCCCGAATGTCTGAAATAATGACGAACGCTTTTTTGTCGATATTCCGCGCGATCTGACTAACCCTGCTGATCTGTTTCCTGTCTACCACACACATGAGCATTTTCCTCTGTTTTCCGGTGTACATGCCTGCCCCATCCAGCACGGTCACACCTCTGCCAAGCTGGGACATGACACTGTGTCCGATCTCCTCATAGTGATCCGATATGATATAGGCAAGCTTTGCAAAATTGCCCCCTGCAACAATGGTATCCATCAGTCTCGTAGTGAGATATAGGGCCACGGCCGCATACACGGCAGGGCGGATGCCAAACACCCATGCTCCGGATGCGATGATCAGACAGTCCAGCAGAAACAAAATCTGTCCCACCGGATAATACGGAAAAAAATGATGGATCACAGCTCCCAGCAGATCCGTTCCTCCCGTGGAGCAGCCTCTTGAAAAAACAAGACCCAGTCCTGCCCCGGTCAGAACGCCCCCCACAACAGCCGCCAGCACAAAGTCCTTCTGTGGTGTGTCCGGCACAGGGATCAAAAAGAGTGCCCCCGTGAAACAAAGATTTGCAAACAAAGTCATTCTCATATAAGACTTTCCCTTGATCTTCAATGCCGTCAGAAAGATGGGAATATTGAGAAGCAGATTGGACAGCCCCACCGGCACACTTTTTCCAAGCCACTGCCCGGTAAGCCTCCTCACCACAATGGAAAGTCCCGATATCCCCCCTGTCACCATACCTAACGGTTCATATACCAGATTGACCGCCAGCGCCATGCACACGGTTCCTGCTGCGATCATCAAAAAATCCTTCCCTTTTCCTCCCGTTATGATCTCTCGTTTCATACCTGTCCTCTTTTCAAAAAAAGGATGATGGCTATCTGCCATCATCCTTTGTATAATCATGGATTTCATTTAATTCATTCTGATTATTATATTTGGCCACTTTTTTGCGAAATATGCGGGTACGCACATCTTTTTTGACTGCCTGCTCCCGGAATATCCTGTGGTACAGGCCTTCCAGCCGCAGCTTTCTGACCCATTCCGGCGTCTCTCTCTGCATGGCAAGGATCAGCTCTGCAACTCCGCCTATGGCAATACAAAGCTTTGCATTTAACAAAGAGGAATGTTCCATGATCCAGCTCTCCTGCACACCTACCGGCAGATTTAACAGGATCATATCCGGTGTATGGCTGTTGATCTCATTGACGATTGCCGCATCCTCCATATCCATTTCGCAGGAATAGGCCCCTACCATCCGCAGTTCCGGCTGCATTTTCTTGCAATAGTGCTGCAGCTTTTCCGCGGAATCCTGATTGTCCGCTATGATATAAAGCGTTCTGTCCTCCTTGATGAGATTTTCCAGCATCATACCCAGACT
>CAKRHL010000341.1 GCA_934338765.1 uncultured Lachnospiraceae bacterium
TTTTTGACACTAAGCTTTGTCTGCACAGCCTGACCTTTCCGAAGCCGGATGCCATCGACCTTACCATGATGTACCAGCACTCCTGTACTCCGGTCCAGATAATAATACTCTCTGCCCCGTTTCAGCCAGCCGTGATACATATCTCCGTTTTTGTCAAAATAATATGTCTTTTTCTTTAAGGTGAGAAAGCTTTTGTTCAGCTTCCTGCCACCTTTATATACATACCATGTGGTGTATTTCTTATAAACCAGTCTTCCCGGCACCGGTGTAGCCGTAGGCTTCACTGTCGGAGCCGGCTTCGCTATACGCCCGGGCTTTGCCACAGCTGCGGATGACTCCGGTTCTTGTGGCTGCTCTGTGACTCCCGCCGTTGCCTGAGTCCCCGGCGGTTCTGTGATGGTCTCTGCTGCTACAGCCGGCGGCGACTCCTCCGCTTGAGCAATTTTTCCACTGCCGCCACTGCTGAGAATCCCCAATGCCAGCACAGCTGTAACGCCAAGCCAGACTTTTCTGTCTCTGGTCTGTCTGTTCCTTTTCATCTGCTGCTCCTGTCTATTCCACACTGTCTACGATCCAGGTTTTCTTATTCTCTGTGTGGCAGTACACCACAAAGCCATCATACTTGGCGATACCGTCATACTCATTTTCATAATAACAGCTTGCCGCCTTGGAAAGCTTTTTATATTTGCCGATCGCCTTGACGAGACTACTGAGTTTCTTTCCGATATATTTCTTAGCCTTTTTCTTATTCTGCTGTACCTTCTTCCGGGACTTTGTATCCTTTCTGCCCTTGGTGGCAGACTGTGTCGTCGTTGTCGTGGCACGCTTTGCAGCGCTTACATAAACCACCTGCTGTGATCCCGGGACTGCCTCCCGAGACAAAGCCGTCATACTGCCAAACAGCATACAGACTATCGTCCCTGCAAGTACGATCTTCTTTCTCTTCATCTCTTGATCCCCTCTTACTTTTCAATATTTACCCTATTTTATTTATGTTACCACATATTTCCCCAGAAATCCAGTTGTATAATAGCTTCCATCCTTTTTTGTAATAACCTCGATCTGATAATGGTCACGGGGCAGGGCAGATGTATCAATATAGGCACCATAGCTGTATGCCCGGTCCGCTTTCTCATCCATGGGATCGTATACCGACGGAAATGCCTCAAACATCAGCAGGTTCTTCTTTCCATACATACTGATATAAACCTCTGAATCATCGTCGGTCCATCGCTTATCTGTCTCTCCGGAGATCTGGAGCACACCATGCGTCCCTGTCACCTCTTCCGTCTCCATTGTGGCTGTGGTCTGACTGATTCCCTTCACATCCTGATCAAATGCCACACCAGGAGCCATCATATAAGGGACTCCCTCCAGTAATGTAGGGATCTGCCTCTGTGCCAGCTCGATCACCACATCATCTGCCTTGTGGGTATCCACCAGACTTAAGTCATATGGTACTTCTTTTGTAAAATATCCCTGTAAATACTCCTGCGCCATAAAAGGAACCAGTGCGTTTCCAAAGGAATCCCTGTACATCACCAGACTTTTATGCTTCCTCTGCTCTTTGCGCTTCTCTTTTTCCTCATTCTTCTGATCATCGTTTTTTATCTGATTTTCTGTCTGAATCTCCATCTGCTCAGTAGAAGTGACGCTGTTGACACATTCATACGTCCATGGGCGATCATAGATCACATTCCAGTCCTTCCGGGTACTCTTTGGAAATAACATTCCCTGAAGATCTCCTGAGAAATTTTTCTTCCGGGTATATGACTCATTCTCATAGCGGATATGATCTTTTCCGAAATAATCCAGTAACGTTTCGCAGGCGATAGATGCCCCCAGATCATTCCAGTGTGTGTCCAATTTATGGTACACCTGTTTCTTCTCCTTCTGAAGAGGTGTCTGTAGGTCCACATAATGAACCTTTTGCTCTTTCATTTCTGCGATCAGGTGCTCGAGATTCCCCTCGCCGCTTCCTGTCTGAAAACGATCCGGCATATATTTTCCATAGAGGGTATTTTTGTTGGGTGCCACGGCAAATGCAAACTCCGCCCCCTGCAGCTCTGCGCCCTGCTGTATCAGAC
>CAKRHL010000342.1 GCA_934338765.1 uncultured Lachnospiraceae bacterium
GGTCAATGGTGACCTCACCGGCCTCATCCACAGTCTTTGTGTTCTCCGGAAGATGTGGAAAAGCTACCGTCGGCTTTAAAGTGCTCAGATCGATCTTGATTACTTCATCATACTCTGCATCCTCATCTGCCTCAAAGATCTTGTATTCCTTCTGTGAATGCTCCTTCATATATGCGATCGTCTGATCATCAACCGGGAAGATACCATTCTTGGCACCTGCCTCGATCGCCATATTGGCAATGGAAAAACGGTCATCCATGGAAAGACTTGCCACACCGTCGCCTGCAAACTCCATGGAACGATAGAGCGCACCGTCCACGCCGATCATTCCGATAATGTGAAGGATCACATCCTTACCGCTGACCCACTTGGAAAGCTTGCCGGTAAGCTCGATCTTAATAGCAGAAGGCACCTTAAACCATGCCTGTCCGGTAATCATACCGCATCCCATATCGGTGCTGCCGACACCGGTGGAAAATGCTCCCAATGCTCCGTATGTACAAGTGTGGGAATCTGCTCCGATGCAGACATCTCCAGCCACGATCAGTCCCTTTTCCGGAACAAGGGCATGCTCGATACCCATCTGTCCCACTTCAAAATAATTGGTAATATCATGCTGTTTGGCATATTCACGGACACATTTACAGTGCTCCGCAGACTTAATATCTTTATTTGGTGTAAAATGATCCGGAACAAGGGCAATCTTATCTTTGTCAAATACTGTCTTTTTGTTCAGCTTCTCCACCTCGTGAATCGCTACCGGACCGGTAATATCATTTGCAAGGACAAGGTCAAGATCTGCCATAATAAGCTGTCCGGCCTGAACCGACTCCAACCCTGCATGTGCCGCCAAAATCTTCTGCGTCATTGTCATTCCCATAATCTAATTGCCTCCATTCTCTCTTTATCCATTCAGGGGTAACCTGACAAAACTTTCTTTATCATACCACAAAAGGAGATTTCTGTAAATCATCCGTTAAAATCCCCTAAAATCTGTCAACATACACCACAAGCTCCACTCCCGGGTGATTTTCCGTCACATGATCCTGCAGTCTCTTTACCAGCTCCTTCTCTTCCATCTTGCAGGAGTACGGCTCCTGAATATCAAAGAACAGCTTTATATGGCCGGTACACCGCACCATACGGAAATCATGAAGGGTCAGTGACGGATCAATCAGCTTTAAATCTGCCTCCATCTCCTTTTTCATCTTCTGCGTTTCCTCATCTTTCGCCCAGATGGGATCCATATGGATCACAGCCGTACATCCCAGCTCGTCAGAAATCTGATGTTCCACCTCGTCGATCACCTCATGAAGCTCCACCAGACTTCCATCCACCGGAACCTCTGCATGCAGGGAAAGCATGGTACGTCCCGGTCCGTAATTATGAACCACCAGATCATGCATGCCAAGGATCTCCTTCCGGGAAAGAACGATTTCGTGAACTCTCTCTACAAAACAATCCTCTGCCGGCTGTCCCAGCAGCGGATTGATAGTGTCCTTTGCCGCGGAAATGCCGGCATACATAATAAATAGCCCCACAAGCATACCACACACACCATCAATCTGAAGTCCCGTAAAATGGGATACCACTGTAGAAACCAGAACCACAAAGGTCGCCACCGCATCACTGATGCTATCCAGAGCAGTCGCCCCCATAGCTGCACTGGCAATCTTGTTTCCATAGGAACGGTTATATGTAAACATATACAACTTTACGAGAATGGAGATCACCAGAACCACCAATGTCCAGGTATGCCAGACAACCTCCTCCGGATGCAGGATCTTCTGCCCGGAGCTTTTCATAAGCTCCACTGCCATCACCATAATGATCACCGATACGATAAGCCCCGCCACATACTCCAGTCTGCCATGGCCAAAAGGATGCTCCGGATCCGGCTTCTGTCCCGACAGGCGGAAGCCAAACAGAAGGATCAAGGAAGATCCGGCATCCGACAGGTTATTAAAAGCATCTGCCATGATAGCAATGGAATGGCTGAGCCAGCCCACAAAAAGCTTTCCGGCAAACAAAAACACATTTAGAAATATCC
>CAKRHL010000343.1 GCA_934338765.1 uncultured Lachnospiraceae bacterium
CTGAGTAAGAAAATAAAGAGAGGCGGTGTTTATGAAGATAAAAATTGAACTGGACAGTGATCTGACAGAAAATGAGATCATTATCCGGTGTCCGGCTTTGACCGAGGAGATTCAGACGCTCCAGCAGGTTATTTCAGACGCCGTACCGGAGCATGCCAGAATGACCTTTTATAAAGGGGACGTACAGTATTTTCTGAAGCTGGAGGATATTCTGTTTTTTGAAACGGAGGAGAAATGGATCAATGTCCATACGGCAGAGGATATCTTTCAGACCAGACAGAAGCTTTATGAGCTGGAGGAGCTGCTGCCACGCTATTTTCTGCGGATCTCAAAATCCGCCATATTAAATACCCGTAAAGTGTATTCTATACATAAGAATATTGCGGCATCCAGTGTGGTGGAGTTTGTTGACAGTCACAAGCAGGTTTTTGTATCACGAAACTATTATAAAGCATTGATTCATCAGTTGGAGTTGAATCATTATCAGAAGGAAAGGTAAGGTATATATTATGAAAAATCATTCAACACACAGCATTGATAAGCTGTTCTGGGGCGTATTTTTTGTGGCGGGAGCTGCCATGCTGATCTTAAGCAAGCTGGGAACGCTGCCGGATCTGTCTTTTATCAGTATTGTTTTTACGATCATATTTGCATGGACCTTTATTAAAGGCATTTTCACCATTAATTTTTTTGAGATTTTATTCTCAGCGGCATTTCTTGCATGTATTTATGATGATGTGCTTGGGATCACGGCCCTGACGCCGTGGACGGTTCTGGGGGCTGCACTCCTTGGCTCCATCGGTCTGAGCATTTTGTTCCCACGGAAGCACACCTGGCATATCTTCCACCACGCAAAATCCGATGACAGTATCCGGTATGCGGAGGATGTCATAGATATACCGGACGAGGATGTGATCCATATGGAAAATTCCTTTGGAGCTTCGATCAAGTATATCAATTCCCAGAACTTCCGCAGTGCTCATCTGGAAAACAGTTTTGGAGAGATGAAGGTATATTATGATAATGCGATTACTACGGAGAAACAGGTATATACGAAGATTGATGTGGCGTTTGGCAACATGGTGCTGTATGTGCCAAAAAACTGGCAGGTGATCAATAATATTGACTGCTCCTTTGGTGCGGTAAACATCAAGAATCAGAAAAGCTATACCCCACTGCCGGAGGCACCGGTACTTGTGATCACGGGAAGCGTGGCATTTGGCGGTGCGGAGATCATATATGTGTAAGTGGTGATAATAGTATTTAGATTAAAAAAGAGTGTCCTTCAAATGAAGAACACTCCTTTTTTATAATCTGATTTTTAACTCTAAAAACGTCCGATTTCTGCGGTTTCTTAGAACTTGCCAGCGTCAGCAGCTTCCTGTACAGCTACTGCTACAGCAACTGTCATACCAACCATTGGGTTGTTACCTGCACCGATCAGACCCATCATCTCAACGTGAGCCGGTACAGAAGAAGAACCTGCGAACTGTGCATCACTATGCATACGTCCTAAAGTATCTGTCATACCATAGGAAGCAGGACCTGCAGCCATGTTATCAGGATGAAGTGTACGTCCTGTACCACCACCGGAAGCTACGGAGAAGTACTTCTTACCCTGCTCCAGGCACTCTTTCTTGTAAGTACCTGCAACCGGATGCTGGAAACGTGTAGGGTTTGTAGAGTTACCTGTGATAGATACGTCTACGCCCTCTTTGTGCATGATAGCAACACCCTCCGGTACAGAGTTTGCACCATAACAGTTAACCTTTGCACGAAGTCCCTCAGAATAAGACTTACGGAATACTTCCTTAACCTCGTTTTTATATGGATCAAACTCAGTCTCAACGAATGTGAATCCATTGATACGGGAAATGATCTGGGCAGCATCCTTACCAAGACCGTTCAGGATGACACGAAGTGGCTCTTTACGAACCTTGTTTGCCTTCTCAGCGATACCGATCGCACCCTCTGCTGCTGCGAAAGACTCATGACCAGCCAGGAATGCGAAGCACTTGGTATCCTC
>CAKRHL010000344.1 GCA_934338765.1 uncultured Lachnospiraceae bacterium
GTACCACTCCGGATACCTCTACATCATCCTCCGGAAAGCTCTCTCTGACCTCCAGTGCCAGATCCGTCCTTTTTTCCATATATCATGTCTCCCTTCCTGATTTCCTCTGTCTGACAGTGATATCTGCATACAGTATTTTTCCCTGCCCGCCCTTCATGATCTGCTATAATGTATTTTTTGTAAAAAAATGAAAAATATGTATTGACAAGCGTAACATAATCCCCTATTATATATGAGTATGTTTACATCATAGTGACCGTGTCCACAAATTGATGAAACAGTAGATTTCACGATTGGGAGGTGTAAAGAGAATGGCTAACATTAAATCAGCAAAGAAAAGAATTTTAGTTGATCGCAGAAATGCAGAGAGAAATAAAGCAATCAAGTCCAGCGTAAAAACTGCTATTAAGAAAGTTGACGCTGCTATTGCTGCTAAGGATAAAGCCGCAGCAGACAGCGCATTGGTTGCAGCAATTTCAGAAATCGATAAGGCAGCCAGCAAGGGTGTTTATCACAAGAAGACTGCTTCAAGAAAGATTTCCCGTCTGACAATTGCTGTCAATAAGATTGCATAATGAAATCAATTTTTATACAAAAAAGAACTGCTTAGGTGTGGGCAGTTCTTTTTTGTTTACACTCCCTGTAATAATTCTTTTATTTTTCGTATTTCTCTTACACAGTCCCTCTCCTACATATACCCTCTTATCACTTTTCCTGTGCTGTTCCTGCTGCTTATCTCATGGCGGCATTTTTCTTTAAAATGTATCTTCTTGAAAACGCCCCGCAGCTTTTACTGAATTTCAGTTTCAGGTCTCTGCTGCACCCGGTCCACGCCCCTGACCGGATACTGGATATACTGGATGTCTGGAATGTGATCTGACGTAATTTCCGACTGTTACTAAATGCTTTTTTCCCTATTTTTTTGATATTTTTTCCTACGATCACTTTCTGAAGCATTTTTCTGTTTGCAAATGCTCCTTTTTTGATCTGAGTCACCTGATAAGCATAACCACGAAGCTGTACCTGCGCCGGAATCTTAATGGTTTTCTTTTCTTTACTTAACCCCTCTACCCGAAGCGTCCGATTCTTTACACCGGTTTTGGTGACACGATAAATAATTCCTTTTTTCTTTACCTTCTGTCCCTTCTTTAAGAAAGCTTCTCTGGCATTGGAGGCCAGCTTTGATGCAATCGCATCCCGATCTGCTCCCGCCCAGGTGGAGATCACATTCATTCCATCCTGCGAAGACTGAGACGGCTGCTGAGTTTCCCTAGGCGCATCCGATGCCGTAGAAACAGGCGCCGGTATTTCCGTCGTCCTTGGTGATTCTGTTACTTTTGGACTTGGAACAGGTGTCCTTGTTGCAGGTGTTTTCGTTCCTGCCGGTTCTCCCGTGCCACCACCTGCCGGCTTTGCTGTCCCTCCAGCTGATGGACTCCCTGTCGCATCTCCTGCCGGAGCCGGTGTCCTACCGACGGAAGGGTTTCCCGTATCATTTCCGGACGGAGCCGGCGACTCTCCTGCGGATGGTGTGTCTGTGCCATCTGTCCCCTTTTGATAGATCATAAATCTGTGACTCTCCGTCACTTCAATCATGTCTCCCGGCTTATATATTTTTCCGATCTCATCACTATATCCTGTAATATTGGTAATATCTTTTATTTCTTTTGGCATTGTGTACTTCTGTCCAAACAATACCTTTTCTTTGAAAATGATCCGTGTTTCCTGCTCTGTTTTTATAATAAATGTAAAGTCGCACGCATCTCTCCTCAAATATATTTCAACGCATGTATTTCCATAACCCGAGATTATCGTATTATCAAGAACATTTTCCTCCAGAATACGGTACCCCTCTCCAAATATTTTCCGGATGATCTCTCCGCACTCCTCTGTCTCGTACTGTTTTACCAGATCCTGCTTTACAGTCAGTGCCGTGGTTCCTTTCAGTTCCACTGCTTCTCCACGTGTGTATCCAATACCGTTGATATTCTCATAAAACGGGATCAGCTTATACGGTATATC
>CAKRHL010000345.1 GCA_934338765.1 uncultured Lachnospiraceae bacterium
GAACCTCCATATGGGTATTGATCCCATTGAAGTGACGAAAGTGGTTTACGAGGAACCGGACCTTCTGATATTTGGTGAAAATTTTAACGAATATTCGAAGGTGTTCCTGGGGGACAAACAGTTAGAAACCACCTATGTATGGCCGGAACTGATCCTGGTGCGGGATGTTGCCAGGGATACCTATCGGAAAGAAAAAGATACACTGTCTGTAAAACAGGTGGGGAAAGACAAGGTTCCGCTGGGGGAGGCACAGATCCGGCTGCCATGAGGGAGAAGCGTGCGCGCAGTCATATGCGATGATGATGAAAAGCTTTGCAGGATACTTCAGATATTTTTGGAGGAGTATGGAGAGAGCAGGGGAATTTCCGTGGATGTGGAGGTATTTTCGGACGGGGAAATTCTTTTGCAGCAATTAGAGACAGGAAAGCAGTATGATCTGTTATTTCTGGATATTATTATGAAACATGTAGATGGAATCCGGGTGGGAGAGTTTGTCCGCAATCGAATGGAAGACTTTCATACCCGGATTCTTTATATGTCCGGCAGTAAGGAGCATCTGCTGGAATTGTTTGACAGCCAGCCGGTTGGATTTTTGGAAAAGCCATTGACAAGGGAGAAAGTGAACTCCGGCATGGACCGGATTCTGCGGCAGATGGAGGAAAACAGCTTTTGTTACCGGAGCGGAAGGATCTCCAGGCAGGTTCCATATCGGGAGATCCTGTATTATGAGAGCTGTGGCAGGAAAGTACTGGTGCATACAAATGACGGGATCTATGAATATTTTGGAAAATTGTCCCAGATCATGGACCAGGGGCTTCCGCCTAATTTTCTATGTATCCACAAATCTTATATTGTTAACCTGGATCATGTGGGGGAAATCCATAGGGATTGTATGTATCTTCCAGAGAAAAATCGATGGCTGTCTATCAGCAAGATCCATCGGAGACAGGTAGAGATCGCAGCAGAAGAGCATCGGACCATTTGAATTTGAGGATGGGAATGAAAAAAGGGGCTGGTTTTTATCAGTTCCCTTTTTCCACCTGAAAAAGGATGAAAAAAGTTCATCCTTATCAAAACTAAGACAATGATCGCACGAGGGGTATTATGGAAGGATATTTCCTCCAGTTTGATCTCAGTTGTATTGGGTTATGTACTTGGATTTGTAATCGCACTTCCAGTAGCAATTATGATGGCCTGGTATAAACCGGTTCGTTTTATTGTTGAACCTTGGATCCAGTTCATCCGTAACATCCCACCACTTGCATATGTACCGTTGATCGTTATCGCAGCAGGTGTTGGTAGAAAAGCACAGGTTATCGTTATTACAATCGCATGTTTCCTTACAATGTGTATCACGATCTATCAAGGTGTTATCAACGTCGATGAGACATTGATCAAAGCAGCCAGAGTTCTTGGTGCAACGGATAAAGATATCTTTATCAGAGTGATTGCTCCGGCAACCTTACCATTCATCTTAACAGCTGTAAGACTTGGTGCTTCTGTAGCATTAACAACATTCTGATCAATGGGCAGGAGGCGATCATACAGGCAGAACGCAAAGAGGGAAAACTTTGTTTACATTGTAAAAATGAACGGCTTTATACTGTGATCGAAGTGCGGGATAATGGCAAGGGGATGAACAAAACCCAGAAAAAGAAAATTTTTGATCCATTTTATTCCAGCAAAAATTCAAATTTTAACTGGGGTATGGGGCTTTACTATGTGAGGGAGATCGTGAAAAGCCACCTTGGAAGTATCCGGGTGGAAAGTGAAGAAGGAAAGGGAAGCAGTTTTTTTATTTTACTGCCAAAATACCAGTAAAATAGGTTACTGTTCACGCGTTGCGCAAACAGCAACGGATTTTGCCGATGCTTCGCATTCTAAATCGGAAAAACGCAGCATAAAAGAGAAGGACTGTGGGGGAAGAACATGTCGGAAAAGAAGAAAATACTGATCGCAGACGATTTTGAAATATTAAGAGACGATCTGACAGAGCTGATCAATGATCAGAGGGATATGG
>CAKRHL010000346.1 GCA_934338765.1 uncultured Lachnospiraceae bacterium
GGTCTGGTATGTATTCTGGGAGAAAGCGGATCCGGCAAGACAACACTGCTCAATACGATCGGAGGACTGGATACATTCCGGAGTGGCTCGATAGAAGTCGATGATGTGGTATTAAAGAAGTATGAGCAGAAGAAAATTGAGCGTCTGCGCAACCAGAAATTCGGTTATATATTTCAGAACTATTATCTGCTGCAGGACTATACCGTGGCATATAATGTCAAGCTGGCACTAAACGTATTTGACCTGACAGAGGAAGAGAAGGATGAGCGTGTCGATTATGTGCTGGAAGCACTCGGTATGGCGCGTTACAAAAAGAAACGGGTATCACAGCTGTCAGGAGGACAGCAGCAGAGAGTATCCATTGCCAGAGCTCTTGTTAAATCACCGGAAATTATTCTGGCAGATGAACCTACCGGCAATCTGGACGAGGAAAATACATTAAAAACCATGAGTATTCTAAAAAGTATATCAAAGGAATGTCTGGTTATTTTAGTATCTCATGAAAAGGCGATCGCAAAGTTTTTTGCAGACAGGATCATTGAGATCCGGGATGGAGAGATTACAAAGGATTATGAGAACGATGCGTCGGGTGCGTATCAGAAGATGGATGATGCCAATATTTACCTTCGCGATATGGAGCGACGGGAGATCGATGAGGAGTTTATTGATCTGTCATTATATAGAGAAAAGATGGGGACGGATGATCCGGACAGCGTGACAGACAGAAAGCTGCATATTGATCTGGCGTGGAAGGACGGGAAACTGTATATACAGACGGCAGACAATGTAGATCTGGTATTGACGGGAGAAGACGCCGGCTGTGTGATGCTTGATGAGAACAGGCCAAAGCTGGAGCAGAGTCAGATGGAAGAGGTGGCTTATGATCTGCCGGGACTGAAAGCCGGGAGAAGTATGGGGCTTCCCGGAAAAGAGGTGTGGAAGCTGGCATGTGAAAATATCCGTATGCTTGGCAAGAAACACCGGTTTATCGTGGGAATACTTCTCGCAACCTCTGTTTTGCTTGTCCTGGCACTGGCAGACTTTATGATGCAGCATGAGGTGAATAAGCAGGAGGTGGTGAGTCAGGATTCTCATTATGTAACAGTGAATCTGGAAGCCGTAAAAGGAGCGGTGAACAGTGATGTGTATATACAGGCCAGAGAATACTGTGAGAAGGCATTAACCTCAGATATTGAGTACAGTCCAATGACCCAGGGAGTATTAAATATGGGATATGACGGATTCCGTCAGCTAAAGCAGGTAAATGCCAAGATTGACAAGTTCTCAGCAGTCAACTATGACAAACTAAAGAAAGAAGACCTTGTTTGTGGACGTTTGCCGGAAAACCGCAAAGAAATAGTCATTGATAAGTGGCTTCTGTCTACATTTAAAAAATCGGGAAGTGTGGTAGCATCCTTATATAATAATGAGGAATCCCTGCTTGGACTTGAGGTGATCACCATGCTGCCAAATCTGAATCTGGAGATTGTAGGTGTATCTGATACCGGGGAGCCTTCAATATATGCCAGCCCTTATGTTATCCTTGGAATGAACTATGGAAATAAGCGTATCATGAGTGTTGAGGAGCTGCGTGAAGCATATCCGGAAAAGTATGGAAAGGTAACTCTGAAGGAGAATGAGATCCTTGTGGATGAAGATAAGTACAGGGATTATCAGGATCAGGTACGCTGGGATAGTGGGGAAGTCGTTACCGATACGGCAGAGGAGGCGTTGGGCGTAGATCCATGCAAGGTCGTAGGCGGATTTCCCAAGAATCGTGGAGCAGAATATGTCCTTCCGGAAAAACGCTGTGAAGAGGTCCGTTTGAATTATGTTGCTGATGTCAAACAGTTTCAGGTATATACGGATAATGTCGAAGAAACGATCAAGTATTTTGAGGACAAAGGAAAAGCATATTCAAAATATTTCCATGTTAATGCACAGAGTAATGCACAGCTGGAACTGGAAAATTATAAAAAAGAACAAAAGG
>CAKRHL010000347.1 GCA_934338765.1 uncultured Lachnospiraceae bacterium
AGCTTAGACAGCTCAGCGACACAGGGCTTGCAGCCGGTAAACCAGAAATTGACGACAGTCACAGCGTTACCGGAAAACAGACTTTCATCAACCGGATTACCGTCGAAATCCTTACCGGAAAAATTCCTGAATGGAGAGGAGTCTTTGGAACTGTCTTTCTGGCTGCTATTGTCGGATGATGTATTTTTCTTCTCGATTTCTGCTATCTGTTTTTCAATTTTTCGTATCTCTTTGATATCATTTGTGAGTGTTTTTAACTCATCCTTGGTAAAGGAATCCTTGTTTGCTTTTACGGTATCTGCAAGATAATCAGCATAATCACCGCTTGGATCAGCATCCCCTTTATTCATCATACCAAACGCCTTGTTCCATGCATCTGCGTGATCTGCAAAAAACTGGTTTTCCTGCTGATATAAATCATCCAGCCGGGAATTGGATTTATCTGATGTTTTGGTGCCGGCTTCGGTCTGTGTGTCCATAGAACCGGAGGTGGAAGATTGTTTTGTGCTGCATGCGGTAAGTGACAATACTATGCAGAGTGTAAAAATAGAAATAAAGGTTACTTTTGTTTTCATGAGTTATGACTCCTTTCAATTATTGTAATATGTGAATTGGTTACCGGTTGTCTTTGTTTTGACATGAGGTTCCCAGAAACTGATAGTGGATCGCATCTTTCGGACAGGCCTTTATACAGGCTCCGCAGCGTATGCATTCCGGATGATCCGGTGTCCTGCACACATCGACATCCATCTTACATGATTTAGAACATTGACTGCATCCGATGCATTTGCTGTTATCCACGGAAATATTCAGAAAGCTTATCTTATTAAATAATGAGTAGATCGCACCAAGAGGACAGATCCATTTACAGAAGGGTCTGTAAAATAAAATACTTAGTACAACCACTGAAATTAAAATAATACATTTGAAAGAAAAAAGCTTTCCAAGTGCAGAGCGGATAGCGGCATTGCCAAGTGAGAGTGGTATCGCACCCTCCAAGACTCCCTGTGGGCAGATATATTTGCAGAAGAACGGGTCGCCCATTCCTATAGAATTCGTTACAAGCAATGGTAAAAGTATGACGAAAACAATAAGAATGAGATATTTCAGGTATCTGAGCGGTTTCAGTCCGGCTGTTGAAAATTTTTTTCCTGGAATTTTATGAAGTAAATCCTGAAACCATCCAAATGGGCACAGAAAGCCACATATAAATCTGCCAAGCGTCACACCGAGCAAAATAAAGAACCCGGTTATGTAATATGAAAACCTGAATCCGGATGATCCGACAACCGCCTGAAAGGCACCGATTGGGCATGCACCTGTTGCGGCTGGACAGGAATAGCAGTTCAGACCGGGTACACATACTGTTTTAGCATTGCCCTGATATATTTTTCCCTGAAATAAATTGGGAATATGGATATTGGTCAGCAGTGTCGCTGCTGCCTGTATCCAACCGCGTATTCCGGCTGTTTTTTTTGATAATATCGTTTTTTTCTTATCCAATTCCTACACACTCCAGACATATTTTAATTGCTTTTCCAAGTACGACCGCTGCTTCTCCCCTGACTGCACCGTAGCCCATCATAGTGATCCCTGAGATGAGCAGAACGATCTGACATGTTTTTTTGCATTTCAAGATAATGATGCTCCTTTTTTTTGTTGTATTATTGACCAGCTGACTTTTGCATTATACAATATACATTGTAAAATTATTGTTAAGAAGAAGGGTGTATATTTTGAGATTATTAATTGTTGAGGATGAGAAACAAATATGTGATATGGTTGCAAAAAGCCTGTATCACGCCGGATATGAGGTGGATACCTGCTATGATGGGGGAGAGGCCCTTGAGTGTATATTGTCGGAGAATTATGACCTGATCGTTTTGGATCTGAACCTGCCCGGGATGGATGGAATGGAGATCCTAAAGGAACTTCGGAAGGAAAATGACGAGACAAAGGTTCTTATATTATCAGCAAGAGGACAGA
>CAKRHL010000348.1 GCA_934338765.1 uncultured Lachnospiraceae bacterium
GTATTACAGCAGATGTGATCTACGCGTGTGGTCCTATGCCGATGCTTCGCGGTGTAAAAGCATTTGCGGCAGAGCAGGGGATCGAAGCGCAGATTTCTTTGGAAGAGCATATGGCGTGCGGTATCGGTGCTTGCTTAGGCTGTGTATGCACAACCAAAGAAAAAGATGCCCACAGTCACGTCAATAATACAAGAATTTGCAAGGACGGTCCGGTATTCAATGCGCAGACCGTAGAGATATAGGAGGAAAAGGATGAATCTGGCAGTAAATTTTGCGGGAGTATCAATGAAAAATCCCGTTACGACGGCATCCGGTACCTTTGGTTCGGGTGCAGAGTACGGAGAATATGTGGATCTGAACCGCTTGGGAGCTGTGACAACGAAAGGTGTGGCAAATGTACCTTGGCCCGGCAATCCAACACCGAGAGTATGCGAGACTTATGGTGGTATGTTGAATGCGATCGGCTTGCAAAATCCGGGGATAGACGTATTTATTGAGCGTGATATTCCGTATCTGAAGCAGTATGATACCAATATCATTGTCAATGTGTGTGGTAAGACACCGGACGAATATATTGATGTTGTCAGACGTTTGGCAGAGGAAGATGTTGCGCTGTTAGAAATTAACATTTCCTGTCCTAATGTCAAAGCGGGAGGCATTGCATTTGGTCAGGATCCGAAGCAGGTTGAGAAGATCACTGCACAGATTAAGGCAGTGGCAAAACAGCCGGTGATCATGAAATTAAGTCCCAATGTAACCGATATAACGGAGATGGCAAAGGCAGTAGAGGCAGGAGGCGCAGATGGTGTGTCTCTCATCAATACGCTGACAGGAATGAAGATCGATGTAAACCGCAGAACCTTTGCCGTAGCCAATCAGACCGGTGGTATGTCCGGTCCGTGTGTGAAACCGGTAGCGGTGCGCATGGTATATCAAGTGGCAGGAGCGGTAAAAATCCCGATCCTTGGCATGGGGGGAATCCAGAACACAGAGGATGCACTGGAATTTCTCATGGCAGGAGCTACCATGGTAGCAGTGGGAACAGCCAACTTTTTCAATCCTTATGCCACAAGTGAGATCGTAGACGGCCTGGAAGCCTATGCGAAAAAAGAAAAGTTAAATCATATTTCAGATATTATTGGTTGTGTACACCAGTAAAAGCAATGTTTTAAAGACGGAGGATAGAAGATGAAAGAGTATGTAATGGGCAATGGCGCCATTGCCCTGGGAGCGTTGGCTGCCGGCGTGAATCTTGTAGCAGGATATCCCGGCACACCATCTTCAGAAATTATCGAGACCATTGCGGCTCACCCATCGGAGGGGGTATATGTGGAATGGTCTGTCAATGAAAAAGCAGCCATGGAGGTTGCTGCCAGTGCAGCCTACACAGGGGCGCGTACCATGGTTACTATGAAGCAGGTTGGATTGAATGTGGCTTCGGATCCGCTGATGTCCTTAGCTTATGTAGGAGTAGAGGGAGGTATGGTCATTGTCTCAGCCGACGATCCGGGCCCTATTTCCTCTCAGACTGAGCAGGATACAAGAAGGTTTGCAGAATTTGCAAGGATTCCGGTGTTTGATCCGTCTTCGCCGGAGGAAGCCTATCAGATGATCCAGGACGCTTTTGAGTATTCGGAAAAATACAAGACGCCGGTTTTGTTCCGTCCGACTACCAGAGTATGCCACGCTTATGCATCTATTGAGGTGCCGGATACCTTTGAGGCGGCAAAACATGAACTGTTTCAGAAAGATTCCAGCCGGTTTGTTATTTTCCCAAGACTTTCTTTTGCTAACCATGCTATGATCGAAAAGAGAAATCCTGAGATGGGAAAAGATTTTTCGAGTTACAGTGGCAACTGCTTTGAACCGGGAGATGGTTCTTCCAGAAAGGTAATTTTTACTTCCGGTGTCAGTTATGCCTATGTAAAGGAGTTTATGAAAGACCACAAGGAGTATGGAATCTGCAAGATCGCCACGGC
>CAKRHL010000349.1 GCA_934338765.1 uncultured Lachnospiraceae bacterium
GGATTATTGTAATATGGTATTGCTCTTTGACTATAATTATACTTTCCTTTCTTTGGCACGTCCGAAAAATTACTTCCCTCAGTATTCTATGCGATCTTATAAAACGAAAAAGAAGACCTCCTATCGGAAGTCTTCCCTTTCATTCTATCTCAACCGCTTCTTTGTTATGATCTATTTACCGGCTGCATCCTTTGCAAGCTGGGTATCTACCAGATCATCATAGGACAATCGTTCCTTCAATACCCCCGCATCCTGCAGAATATCCTGCAAAAGCTCAAAGCTGGCTTTTTCAAAGACCAGATTCTCTTTCCATGTTCCCTGATCATAATAACGCTTTACAACAGTAACCAGTGCTTTCTCATCCGTCTCCGGGAACTGTGGAGCGATCACCTTGGCAATCTCCTCCGGGGTGTGGCTCTGTACAAAATCCATTCCCTTCTGGACCGCTTTCGTGAAGGCAAGAAGCTCCTTCTGATGATCCTTCATATAACTTTTCTTAGCAGAATAAGCTGTGTACGGAACATCTCCGCTGGCCTCTCCGAGAGAAGCAACAACAACACCCTTTTTGTCAGCCTCCAAAGAAGCTGCAAACGGTTCAAATTCCACGGTATAATCCCCCTGTCCGGAAGCATATGCCTGTGCGGTGAGACCAAAATCAATATTCTTTACAATCTTCAGATCTTTTTTCGGGTCAATGCCATTCTTCTTTAATACATATTCAAATACCATCTCCGGCATGCCACCGTCCCGACCACCAAGCACTGTTTTTCCTTTCAGCTTACTCCAGTCAAAAGAGTCATCCTTTTCCTTTGCCACCAGGAAATTGCCGGCACGGTTTGTCAGCTGGGCAAAATTCACAATGTAGTCCTTGGCACCCTCCTGATACACATAAATGGAGGACTCGGAACCCATAAAACCTATGTCTGCCTCCCCGGAAACTACTGCTGTCATAACATTGTCGGCTCCCATTCCATTGGTCAGCTCCAATGCAATTCCTTCATCCTCGAAATACCCCTTCTCAATCGCCACATACTGCGGTGCGTAAAAAATCGAGTGCGCCACCTCGTTGAGACGGATAGTAGTAAGCTTTTTGTCCTGCTTGCCACAGCCCGCCAAAGCACCCACCATCATCACTGCCGTCATACCAACGCAAAGCGTCTTTTTCCAGATACGTTTCATATGATACCTGCCCTTTCTGTACAAAAAAGAGGACACCTCTATGGGTATCCTCTTTTGCACAAACAATTTATAGATTATGGTATGCGGCTTTTTCAAAATGGTGCGTTTCCTTTAGTTAAAGAAGGAACCCCACCAGTTACTGTATCCATTTCCGTTCTGGCTTCCGTCACTGCCCTGGGAACCATCCTGACTGTTACCGCCATTCTGGGAATTATTTCCATTCTGATTTCCGTTATTTCCCTGGGAACCGTTCTGACTGCTGTTTCCACTCTGGCTGTCATTGCTCTGATCCTCTGTAGAATCTGATTTCTTACCAAGCTTTACTTTCATGGTAACCTCTTTATAATCACCGTTATCGGCTCTCTTTACGACGACCTCCACGGTATCTCCGGCTTTACAGCGTCCCAGACGATCCTGAAGACCGTCCATGGTCGTTGTCTCATTTCCGTTAAATTTCACACTGATATCGCCCGTCTTGATACCGGCTTTTCCGGCAGGTGAATCCTTTGTTACCTTACCGACATAAATTCCTTCCGGCATATTGTAATACTGGGAGATCTCACTGGAAACATCGGTTCCTTTAATGCCCAGATATGCCTGTTCATCCTCAGATACCTGCTGTGCATCAATAATATCATTGATGATCGGAACTGCTGTGGAGATTGGGATGGCAAAGCCCATTCCCTCTACAGAAGTGTCCGAATATTTTGCAGAATTGATGCCGATAACCTTGCCCTCATCATCCACAAGAGCACCACCACTGTTACCGGGGTTGATCGCAGCATCTGTC
>CAKRHL010000350.1 GCA_934338765.1 uncultured Lachnospiraceae bacterium
GGTAACAACCCTGTTAGCAACCATCATTGGTACGCTGGGCGCGATCGGAATGTACAAATATAAGTTTAAAGGAAAGAGTGTGATCGATGGTCTTCTCTATATTCCGGTGGTGATCCCGGAGATCGTCATGGGTATTTCTCTTCTGACGGTTTTTGCAAAGGTATCGATCCCAAGAGGAATGCTGACATTGATCATTGCCCATGTGACGTTTTGTGTGCCATATGTGATCTTCAATGTCCGGGCAAGATTATCCGGCTATGATATTTCCATTGAAGAGGCAAGCATGGATCTGGGAGCCAACCGGTTCCGCACATTCTGGGAGGTCACACTTCCTGTATTAAAGCCCGGTATTACGGCGGGCGCACTTCTGGCATTTACGTTATCCATTGATGACGTGATCATAAGCTACTTTGTAAACGGCAATACAATGACATATCCGTTACAGGTTATGGCAAGCATCAAGAGTGGAGTTGCACCGGACGTAAATGCATTATCTTCTCTGATCCTGGTAGGTACGATTGTTTTCGTAATACTGACACAGGGGAATCTGTTCAAAAAGAAGATGAGTTAAATCTGGCAAAAAATGATTTACATCGTTTGTACCAAAAATGGTACAGATCAAACACAGAAAAATTTGCAGCTTTGAAAGGAATGGTGATTTTTATGATGAGATATGGGAAAAGAGTAATGAGCGTTATGTTATCACTGGCACTGCTTGGAACCTCCGTGAGTCTGACCGGCTGCGGCAGCAGCAAAAAGGCAGAGAACGGAGAGCTGAACCTGTTTATCTGGACAGAATATGTACCGGATTCCGTGATCAGTGATTTTGAGAAGGAATATGGCATTAAGGTGAATGTATCTACCTTCTCCTCTAACGAGGATATGCTGGCAAAGGTAAAATCCGAGGATGAGGGAACCTATGATATCGTACAGCCAAGTGATTATATGGTAGAGTCCATGATCAAGCAGGGCATGTTAGAGAAGCTGGATCAGGATGCACTGACAAACCTTTCCAACATTGGTAAGCAGTATCTGGACCCGTCCTACGATCCGGGCAATGTTTATTCGGTTCCTTATCAGGGCGGCGTTGCAGCAATCGGTGTCAATACAGATAAGGTAAAGACAGATATTAAGGGCTATAAGGATCTTTTTGATGGGTCATTAAAGGGACAGATCGTGGCACTGGATGATTACAGATCCGTGATCGGTATGACAGAGAGAAGCATGGGACTCAGCATGAATGAGACGGATAAGGCAAAGCTATCTAAGGTTTCTGATAAGTTAATGACACTGAAAGACAATATTTCAGTATATGACAGCGACAGTCCGAAGTCATCCCTGATCAGTGGGGACTGTAATGTCGGCTACTGCTGGTCCGCAGAGATTGCACTGGCAATGGAGGAAAACTCTGCGATCAAGATCGTATTCCCGGAAGAGGGAGCTTATAAGTTTATTGATAACTGGGCCATTTCCAAGGGAGCAAAGAACTTTGATAATGCCATGAAGTTTATCAACTATATGTGTGATGACAAGGTGGCAGGAAAGGTTATTGAGGAGTTCCCATACCTGAATGTAAACCAGAAGGCGGTAGAGGCAAACAAGGAATATAGTGAAAACAAAGCAAAGAATGTGCCGGCGGAGATTTTTGAAAAGGGAGAATATGTGTCAAATCTTGATACGGATACATTAAAGATTTACAACGACATGTGGAACAAACTGAAAAACTAATTACTATTTGCGGCGATTTTGTAGGAAAAAGATATGCAAACTTGTTTGCTGATATCTTTTTCCTGCGGAATCGAGCCGTAAAGGCTGTGGCTACACACACCCTCAGACAGAGGATGCTGGTTTTGCAGACTCTAGCCGCTGGTTTTGCGGCGGTCTGTGGGCTGAAGTGTGATTACACCGCAAATAGTAATAAGCAAACCTGGTTTCGCAGACTCTAGCCG
>CAKRHL010000351.1 GCA_934338765.1 uncultured Lachnospiraceae bacterium
AGGGCATCCTTTGCATCTGCCGGAATGCTCTCCAGCTGCTTCTCTGCCTGCTGCTTCGTGGTTGTCTCCGCGGTCTGGGCAGCCGCTTTTTTAATCTCATCCCCAGCGTTCCCCATCTGACTCAGCAAATGATTCACGTTGTCTGCTGTAACGGTAGTTTTCGTACCGCTCTGATCCATGGCATTCTGCACTGCCGCGATCAGAACCTGCTGATATACCTGATCGTAGATTGCCTTGTAGCCGTCCCCGGACTCCAGAGACTTTCTGGCTGCCGCAAAGGAAGCATTGATCTGATCGTAGGATGCCTCGATCTTATTTTTCTTATAAGCGGCAAGCTCTGCATTTAATGCAGTCTGGTTCGCTTTGAGACTGGTTACCTGAGAAGAATATGCCTCCTTGTTCGCCATTGCCTGATCCATCATTTTACTGAATTTAGCCAGTTCATTGCTCTTATCCGTCTGCTGTTCGCTTAAGCTTTCCTTCTGCTCCTCCAGCTTTTTCTTGCCATCATCCAGCTTCTTCTGAGCATCGTCAATCTTTTTGCGTGCATCCTTGAGGGTGCTGTCGGTCTTTTCCAGAATCTTTCCATTGATATCATCAATCTTATCCTGGTTAAGCTTTACCTCTACGGACTTCTCTACCAGGCCGGATGCCTGGACACTTGCAACGCCATCCTGACGTTCCAGTTCCGGAATGATATTATCCTGCACATACTGTGTCAGCTCATATCCCTTTTTGCCCTTATAATCCACACTGACCATCATGGTAGACATCATATCAGCCGAAAGCTCCATAACCATAGGATTATCCACATTTTCCGGCAGATCCAGCTGATTGACTGCTGATGTCACCTTAACCATAGCACTGTCCATATTCGTGTCATCTTCAAACTCCAACACTACCATGCTGTAGTTTTCACTTGATGTGCTGGTAACTTCCTTGACACCGTTTACGGTTCCTACACCATTTTCAATGACATCTGTAAGCTCCGTCTCCACCTTTTCCGGTGATGCTCCCGGATATGTAGTGATCACCATCATATATGGCATGTTCATATTGGGCAGCAGGTCTGTGGTCATTTTACTGAAGCTGACACCACCAAGCACCAGCACCATCACAACCGCCACCAGGACCACATATGGTCTTTTTACACTAAATTTTGGCATGACTATTCTCCTTTTCCTTCTTTTTTGTTGTCATTGTAGCTGTCTACTCTTCTCCTCACAGAATCACAGATTCTGTCGATCATCGACAAAAACAGATCAATTTCCTCCCGGCTGAAATCCTCAAAGATCAGCTCTGTAAACTGTTCCCGCATTTTTCTTCCGTCTTTGACGATAAGATCCGCCTCACCGGTAAGTTTCAATCGTTGAATCCGCCGGTCTTTCGCATCACTTTCCCGGATGATATATCCCCGGTTCACCAGTTTATCAATAGTCATAGATGCTATGCTGTTTTTGATAAAACGGCAGCTGCAAATATCCTTCGCTGTATTCCGCTCAGGATTATCTCCCAGAAACGTCAGGATCCGCAAGCCGATCACGGTAATTCCGTATTTCCGGCAGACCTGCTCACTGGCTTTCTCAAAATAACGTTGAAAATCCTCTGCTTTACATAAATAATCCTTCATTTGATTCCTCCAAAAACAAATATACTTCAAAATTGAACTATTCAATTTTGAAGTATATTCCTCTTTTCATTCTGCGTCAATATACAACACAGATATATTCTATTAAATATTTATAAATATTTGATCCCGATCTCGGTTCCTTTTTCGGATGGATCCAGAGATACCTCTGCCAGACCACCGCTGATCACAGGCATGGATGGCGGCAGATGGCCAAGATCCACATCCATGACTACCGGCACATGGTACTCTCCCAGCAC
>CAKRHL010000352.1 GCA_934338765.1 uncultured Lachnospiraceae bacterium
GTTGTATGCTGTATTCAATCTATATTGTATTACTTATTGAACTTTATAATATTATTTTCCTGCTTTATTTAATCTCTGGCGCACAATTTCATAAGAAAGAACACCCATTGCCACAGATGCATTGAGAGAGTCAATGTCTCCAAACATTGGTATACTTGCTACAAAATCACAGTTCTCTTTTACAAGGCGGCTCACTCCATCTCCCTCATTTCCGATCACGACACCCATCGGTCCTGTCAGATCCAGAGAATACATAGAATCGCCATCCATATCACCGCAGACAAACCACATGCCCTTTTCCTTGAGTTCTTCCATCGTCCGCACCAGATTGGTCACCTTGGCCACAGGTGTATAATTGATTGCTCCGGCAGATGCCTTGGCCACAGTTGCTGTCAATCCAACCGCACGTCGCTTTGGAATAATGACTCCATGGGCTCCCACCTGATTGGCTGTCCGGATGATAGAACCAAGGTTATGGGGATCCTCAATATTATCCAGAAGGATCAGGAATGGTGCCTCTCCCTTTTTTTCTGCTGCTTCAAGCATCTCGTCAACTGTGCCATACTCATATGCAGCTGCATAAGCGATCACACCCTGATGCTTTCCTGTCTCTGACATCTGATCCAGCCGCTCTTTTTTAACAAAATTCACAATGGTATCCACCTTCTTGGCCTCCCGCAGGATGGTCCGGATCGGCCCATCCTGACAGCCATCCAGCAGAAACACCTTATCAATGGTCTTTCCTGCACGAAATGCCTCCAGTACGGCATTTCTTCCTTCTATGGTAAGTTCCTCGTATCTCATGTCTGTTCGTCCTTTCTCTAAAATAATCTAATATAATGCCCCTAAAAGGCTCCTATCAGTTCCAAGATTCAAATACTTCACATCTGAAATGCTTTGCTCTTTAAGATTTTTACCCGAATCAAAAATATTGTCCCGTGCGCTCCAGTCCCATGGCGATCAGTTCAATAACTCTTGGCATCTGCTCCTTCAGATATAAATATCCGATCAGTGCCTCAAACCCTGTGGCTATGCGGTAATCAATGATAGATGCATTTTTTGCTGATGTCCCTGACTTTGCATTTCTGCCATGATGAAAAATCCTGTTTTCCTCTTCTGTAAGATCCGGTTCTATGACCTCCACCAGCCGCGCCTGTGCTTCCGCCTTAACGATACTGCTGGTCATTTTATGAAATGCTTTTACGCTGTAGTTTCCTTTGCGTAACACTAATGTCCGTATGATCAGATCATACACTGCATCACCAATATATGCCAGTCCTAATGCAGAATACTGCTCCGGCTTTAATTTGCTTTCTCCAAACTGGCGGTAAATTTCCTCCTGTAATCCAATCTCATTGATATTCTCTTTTTGATGCTTTTCACTGTCACTCATACTTCTTTTCCTTTTCTTTTCAAGATGATCGGTATCGATTTTTCAATATTCAATAATCCATATTTCAATATTTATATATAGAAAAAAATCCTCGAAACATCAGCGTTTCAAGGATTTGAGAGGCGCAGGCCGGATTTGAACCGGCGCATACTGGTGTTGCAGACCATTGCCTTACCACTTGGCTACTGCGCCATATAATGACTCCAACGGGATTTGAACCCGTGTTACCGCCGTGAAAGGGCGATGTCTTAACCGCTTGACCATGGAGCCGTTGATTTATTATATGTCCCGTCTCTGGAAAATATCCCAAAATAGGAAAACTCCCCGAGTAGGGCTCGAACCTACAACAACTCGGTTAACAGCCGAGTGCTCTACCATTGAGCTATCGAGGATCATCTTTTTGAAAGCAGATACCTTCAAAACTGTATACCGATTATAACATCTTCCCGCTGCTTCTGCAACCAGCTTCCCGTTTCTTTTGGATAAGC
>CAKRHL010000353.1 GCA_934338765.1 uncultured Lachnospiraceae bacterium
CCCTGTTCTGTTCATCGAATTTGTTTTTGTTCGAGAAAAAAGATACCACTTTGTTTTTTGCTTGTCAATAGTTTTTGTAACTTTAAGGGTGAAATTTATTCATGTTTCTTTATTAACAATGGAATATCAATCTTCTAACCTGATTTATTCCTTGCCGTCCCAGCAATAAGTACAAAGCTTGCAGCGGTCAATCTCCACAGCATCCAGCATATCATCCAGACGGTTAAAGCGAAGTGATGTAAAGTTGAGTTCCTTGCGGATCTCCTCGACCATCTGTTCATACTTCGGAGACTCCGGATCTGTATATTCCTGCAGGATCTCGTCTGTCACCTCGGTCCCCTCCAGTCTCTCGATCACGCGTCTGGTGATGAGATCCATCTCCGAAGAAGAACGTGAAAAATTCAGATATTTGCAGCCATATACCAGTGGCGGACATGCCGGACGGATATGTACTTCCTTTGCTCCGCTCTGATACAGAAACTCTGTCGTCTCACGAAGCTGTGTGCCACGGACAATGGAATCATCGATCAGCAGCAGACTTTTATCCTTGATCAGATCCTGTACTGCTAACAGCTTCATCTTGGCGATGAGATTACGACGGCTCTGGATCGTTGGCATAAAGGAACGCGGCCAGGTCGGTGTATACTTGATAAACGGTCTGGAAAACGGAATCCCGGAGGCATTGGCATAACCGATGGCATGTGCTACACCGGAGTCCGGAACACCCGCAACAATATCCGGCTTTACATTATCTCTGGCTGCCATTTTGGCTCCACAGTTGTAACGCATCCGCTCAACGCTGATTCCCTCATAGGAGCTTGCCGGATAGCCGTAATATACCCAGAGGAAGGTACATATCTTCATCTCCTTGCCGGGATGTACCAAAGTCAGACACTGCTCCGATGTTATAACATCAATCTCTCCCGGTCCCAGCTCCTTATAATCCTCATATCCGAGATTTTTATAAGCAAAGCTCTCAAAGGTCGCACAGAAGCCCTGCTCGTTCTTTCCGATCACGATCGGCGTTCTGCCATATTTATCTCTGGCCGCATAAATACCTGCCGGAGTCATCAGTAAAAGAGACAGGGAGCCATCTACCTGCTCCAGCGCATACTGAATGCCCTCGATCAGATTCTCCTTCTGGTTGATCAGTGCCGCCACAAGCTCTGTCGCATTGATATCTCCACCACTCATCTCCAGAAAATGAGCCTGACCCTGTTCGAACAGCTTCTGTGCCAGCTCATTCTGATTATTGATCTTGCTGACTGTGGTAATGGCATAAGTACCATGATGGGAACGAATGATCAATGGCTGTGGCTCAAAATCCGAAATACAGCCAATGCCCATTTCTCCCTTCATTTCCTGTACATCCTTATCAAACTTTGTCCGAAACGGTGCATTCTCAATATTGTGGATCGAACGGTTAAAGGTACCATCCTTATATACCGCCATTCCTCCTCGTCTTGTTCCCAGATGGGAATGGTAATCAATTCCAAAAAAAAGATCAAATACGCAATCCTGCTTTGACGCTACTCCAAAAAATCCGCCCATGTCTCTCCTCTTTCCGTGCACTCATTCGTATAATGCCGGCCCACATCTTTACATATGATCTCCGATCGTAAAGTGAACCGTTTTCATCTCATTTTCCTGTCCACATTCGGTGCACCGGAATGCAGACATTTTCACGTTTTCCAGTTACTTGCAAGTCTGTTTATTATTCTACCAAAACAAAGAAAGGTTTTCAACAGGAACCATATGGGTTATAATGAATCTATAATGCACGAACAGATCTCTTATCAAC
>CAKRHL010000354.1 GCA_934338765.1 uncultured Lachnospiraceae bacterium
GTTCTTTGCAGCGGCCGGTGTTTTTTACATGGACGGTCTCGGTCACACCCTGGATGTCCACATGGGCGATGAAACGATTGGGACGGTCTATAAAAAGACCGTCCACGATTTTTCTGTATTTCATAGGCCTAGAAATCGTACTCCATGTCGGAGAAGAAGACAGGCAGTTTTTCCTTGAATACTTTGAAGGCCATGATGGCGATTTCCCGCATCTGAGGATGTGCGTGGGAATCGCAGCGCAGGCGGAAGAAGTTGCGCCAGCTTCGCAGGTTCATGGTGATCACGATCTCGGTTTTCAGGCTGTTAGGAAGAAGAGAACGGGCCTCCTGTGCGGTGGCACCCAGTTCCAGCATCTGGAAATAATACTTTTCCGCTGCTTCCATGGCTTCGTTCCAGACCTTGTATTTTGCCTGGTCAGCCGGATCATTCAGATCATATTTAAAACCACTGGCGAGATCCACCACGGTGATCTCGTTTCCAAATTTATCAATGGAATAATTGCAGTAGCGGGTACTTTCCTGGCTATAGCTGGCAATACGGTGACGCACAATCTCATGGGTAACACCACGGTCACAGACCATGCGGACGGTAATATCCTCATGCTCGATCACGGATTCGTGGCCACGCTTCAAGATGCCGGCGATAAAACGCTCCGCCGAACCCTCTTTGATATTATTTTCACTTTTATAGCAGACACGACCAATCTTCTCGATCTTTTTTATCATAGAATCATAGTCTTTCATGTCGATGATCTCCACCGACGGTTTTGTAATCTTCATAGAAACCTCCTTAGGTAAAATGTACTTGTATAGTATAAAGGAAAGGGAGAGAAAGTGCAAGGAAAGTTGATGGGAGGCATCAAGGAATCATTGGCATTGTTTAAGTTTCCGTAATCCAGTCAGAAAAGTTTGCACCTCATGGGTGCTTTCGCTAGTTAAGTGCGTAGCGGTATGGATGCCTATGCTGATGCATATACAGGCATCTCACACCGACGCACTTAAAACCCACTCGTTACAAGACTTTTCTGTTGGATTACTGGAATAATAAAAGAATGCCAATAATTTCTTGATATAAACTCATCATTTCTTGCTTTTTTTATAAGCGTGGGGGGGAAAGTGTTGATTTTTTTGAATAGCAGCTTTTTACAGACCTCCTTATGTGGAGTGGGTACAAAGCCGCGGGTATCTGACATGCGTACTGGGCATGTCGATACCCTTGCGTGATTTGTTGTAGCGGAAGCGCCCACAAAACATAAGGAGGTCTGTAAAAAGCGGAAGCAAAAAAATCAACACCTTGACACACTCTTATACTCAGGTGGTATAATTACATGGTACAACACATATTATACGAGGAGGAACATTCATGAACATAATTCTGATCGGAATGCCGGGAGCGGGCAAAAGCACCATTGGCGTTGTCCTTGCCAAACGCCTTGGGTATCGTTTTGTGGATTCGGATCTTTTGATCCAGGAAAGCGAAAACCGGCTGCTGCATGAGATTTTGGAACAGGATGGCATCGATGGATTTAATGCCATTGAGAACCGGGTCAACGCATCCATTGAGATGGACCGGGCCGTGATCGCCACCGGAGGCAGTGCCGTGTATGGAGCAGAAGCCATGGCTCACCTGAAGTCCATTGGCACCGTGCTGTATCTTCGGATCCCTTACGAAGTCCTGAAAGAAAGGCTGGGAGATCTTCATGAGAGAGGTGTGTCGATGAAAGAGGGACAGACCCTGAAGGATCTTTATGAAGAACGGAGACCCTTGTATGAAAAATATGCAGATGTGGTGGTAGAC
>CAKRHL010000355.1 GCA_934338765.1 uncultured Lachnospiraceae bacterium
CAACTCCTATACCAATCGATGTAAATCCGTCATGCAGGCTTTTCAGCTGCTCCAGATAATACATTCCCTCCGCCTGATGCTGCAGCTTGAAGCCATATTCATTGTCCGAATCATACAATATGGCTACTGAATTTTTCACATAAGAGCCTCCCATTTCCTGCAGCCCTTCCACTGTTTGACAAAGCTGTCTAAACTCCTCATATCGTCTGCCCGGCACATTATCATGATCTAATATTCCATGCCAGTACATTTCAGCACCTGCTATCGCTGTGCGCCAGCGAAAATGCACCACTGCATCAGCCCCATGGGCTATTGCCTGCAATGCATATCCCTTGATCATATCCGGCTCCGGAGAGGGCAACATCGGCATCCAGCTTCCTACGGCTCCGCTCAGCTGCTCCATGATCCAGAAATTCTTTTGTTTGATCCCTCTCATGAGATCCAGATGAAAGGCATGAGAATATAATATTTGCGGATCATCCGGAATCACCGTCGTCGGATAATTGTCATATGAAACCATGTCCAGATTTTGAAACAGATCATAAAAATCCGGCATATTTTCACACAGCCAGCTGTTCGTCGTGATCCACACCTCCGGATCCAGCGAATGAATCCTTTCTCTCTGAAATTCCAGATATTCCACCGTGCTGTCTGAAGCATAACGATTATAGTCTAATGTAAGAGATGGATTCTGCCATTTTATAAACTCTCCCATCGGTGCTTTCACCTGTGAAAACGAAGAATATTCTCCACTCCACACACTATTTCCATATGCCTCATTTATCTCATTAACTGTCTTATATTTTCTTTTCATCCATTTTTGAAAAGCTTCCTGACAAACAGGGCAGCGACAATGGTTTGCTTCCAATTCATTGTCAATCTGGTATCCCACCACCCCTTTTTCATGCCTGTATCTTGTCACCATCTGATAAATAATTTTATCACAAAGTGTCCTGTACACAGGGCTATTCATGCAGCGATGTCCGCGAATCCCTATGGCAATGCGATGTCCGTCTGCTCCTACCTGAATAATCTCCGGATACTTTTCAAATGCCCACAGGGGCGGCGTGCATGTCGGAGTGCATAAAACTACCTGAATCCGTCTGTCCGTAAAAACGGACACAGCACGATCCAGCCATTCAAAGTCGTAAACGCCCTCCTCCGGTTCCAAACGGCTCCAGGCAAATTCTGCCATGCGGACAATCTTCACACCACATTCCTTCATGCGGTCTGCATCCTCTTCCCACATCTGCTCCGGCCACTGTTCCGGATAATAATCAACACCTATTTTAATCCCCATATCCATTCTCTCCATCCTGCCAATGCGTCCTGTCCTCTTTGCCGTCAGTCAGACATCTATATTTCTCCCCGCAATTTCCTGTCTGTTTCCACTCTACGGTCAGTCATTGAGGTACTTCTTGATCTCCAGCATCTGATCACGCAGACTTGCTGCCAGCTCAAAATTCAGCTCTGCAGCTGCCGTATTCATCTTTCTCTTTATCTTTTCTACCAGCTGCTCCAGTTCCTTACGGCTCATAGATTCCGCATCCTTTTGAATATCACCGTGCTCTGTCTCCTCTACCTTTTTCGATATACGGATCAGATCTCTGACTGCCTTTTTAATGGTCTGCGGAGTAATTCCATGTTCCTCATTGTATCTTTGCTGTATACTTCGACGCCTGTTAGTCTCATCAATGGCATTACGCATGGAATCTGTCATCACGTCTGCATACATGATCACATGCCCCTCTGCATTTCTCGCTGCCCTTCCTATGATCTGTACC
>CAKRHL010000356.1 GCA_934338765.1 uncultured Lachnospiraceae bacterium
ATATATATATCTGCGGCTCACTGCTTTTTTTCATGGCAAGCTCTGTATTTAATAATGTCTCCACATCAAATATTTTCTTGTTGATCGAGGTCGAGGAATCCACAATATAAAAATTGCGCAACAGATAATTGAGGCTTTTGGTCCTCTGCAGGCATTGTATCTTCTTGCGATTTTCCCCACTTCGGGACATAACAAGCTCTTCTTTTGCCTCCTCCGTACTCTTTTCACGGTAGGATTCATTCTCCTGTAATGCAGCATCCAGAACAGCGGCATCTGCGTCATATTCCAGAGATGTCTCCAGCGCTTCTGTTTCATCGGGATCCCCTTCATCAAAATTTACAAGCTGTCTGTCATCCTGACCCTGATTTTCCAATTCCGATTCCTCCAAAAATCTTGTCCCCCTTCTCCAATGACCGGCGGCTCCACTCCACACACTATCCTCGCACTTCTTGCCCGGATATATCATGGCAAATTCACTCATGCTTTTATCTTCCCGAAAGGCCAGCTCTTCCTGACTTCCTGCCAGATAAGATAATACCGGGATAGCCTTTAATGCCCAGGTTTCTTTTGTATCCAACTCGCTTTTCTGCAGATATGCAAGGGTACTGCTTCCATCTGCTCCCATTTCCGCCAGCCACTTTATGCTCTGACGGTTCATCCGGTCCAAAATGGTATTTTGCTTCCATGCCAATGTCAAAAGAAAACCTGTCCCCATAATAAAGAAAATCAGAATTATTCCCTTCCTTTTTTGCGACGTAAATGTCCCCATATGATTTCACATATCCTTCCCACAATCTTCTTTTTGCATATACAAAATATAACGAATATGAAATTTTATATTTTCATATGATAACTCTTTACATTCATTATATTAATTCACTCTATGCTTTTTTTTCAGATATATGACTTTCTTTGTAATAAGAATCCCCTTTACACAGAACAGACGATCTGTTTAATCCATTCCATAAACAAACCGGTTAATACCATCCGCCACCAGTTTTCCAATATCACGGATCTGTTCATCGATATCTTTCGGTGTCACAAATAATCCTCCCATGGATTCACTGGCAAAATTTTTCAGAAAAAGTTCTATTTGCTCCAGGGTATACCCCTCTTTCACCAGACTTTCCTCCATACATTCTGACACGATCGTATACGCATCCACGACAGTTGGAACTCCAATCGCAATGACGGGCACCTTCAGCGTCTCTTCGTTTAATGCATTTCTGTTATTTCCAATCCCTGCTCCGGGACTGATCCCCGTATCGGTGATCTGAATCGTGGAACAGAGACGATTTATACTTCTGGAAGCCAGAGAATCTACCACAAGCAAACAGCACGGCTTGACCGTTTCTATAATCCCACCCAGGATTTCCCGGCTTTCCATCCCAGTCTGTCCCATCACTCCCGGTGACACAGCACAAAGTGTTCTTTTCTCCCGGTGACGCATATCTTCGAAATGCTTCTTAATGTGACGGTTCACAAATACATCATCCAGCACAAACGGCCCCAGGGCATCCGGAGTCGCAAAACGGTTCCCAAGTCCTGCTGCCAGAAATACTTCTCCCTGTGCAGGTGCAAGCTTCTCGATGCTCTGAGCGATCATGTTAGAAGCTGTCCTCCTTGTTTTGTTTTTTTCTTCAGTATCATCATATTTTCCCCGTTCCGTAAACTCCAGTGTAATATAATTACCAATGGGCTTATTCATCTGCTTTTGACCATGCTCGTTTTTTATCTCCACAGTGGTCTTTTTAATCCTTCCATCCAGATATGTTTCTTC
>CAKRHL010000357.1 GCA_934338765.1 uncultured Lachnospiraceae bacterium
GAGAGGGCGTGATCTATCATGCCTGTCAGGATCCCGATTACGGGAATCGTCATTATATGTATGCTCCGGATGTGGTTCAGGGAAATGACGGCAGATTCTATCTTTATTATTGTATGTCCGGCGATTATGGACAGGGAGGCTACTGGGGACCGATCCGGGTTGCGGTCTGTGATTCGCCGGCGGGCTCCTATGAATATCTGGGCTATGTCCGCAATCCCGACGGAACACCTTACAATGAGCATATCTGTTTTGATCCTGCCGTGTTAAATGACAATGGCAGAATCTACTTATACAGCGGTACACAATATGATTTTGAGGAACGACCGGACTTTTTTGAGAATGAAGATTATATCCGTTCGGAAATGGATATGTTTCACCGTTCCAGAGAGGAAATCCTATCCAGGGCAAAGCAGGACAGTATCATGGGTCCGGTTGTGATGGAGCTGGAAGAGGATATGCGGACGCTGAAAACACCGGCAAAGCACTTGATCCCGTATAAGGTAAAAGGGACTTCCTTTGAAGAACATCCTTTTTTTGAGGCAAGCTCCATGAGAAAGGTAGGAGAGAAGTATTATTTTATTTATTCTTCTATGCTGAATCATGAGCTTTGTTATGCCGTCAGTGATTATCCTGACCGTGATTTTACCTTTGGCGGCACCATTGTGTCTAACGGAGATATCGGCATGAATGGTCGTTCTGAGGCGGATAAACTGAATATGACCGGTACAACTCACGGCAGTATCGAACAGATTGGCGGAAACTGGTATGTCTTTTACCATCGTCTGACCCATAAATCGGACTACAGCCGCCAGGCGTGTGCGGAACGGATCACCTTTACACCGGATGGACAGATTCCACAGGTGGAGATTACAAGCTGTGGACTGAATCATGGTCCATTGCGTGCGGAGGGCAGTTACCCTGCCGTAATTGCCTGCAATCTCACCAATGGCAATATGCCCCATGGTTCCAACAGTATTTTCCGGATATCCTTTCCGAATGTCACCCATCAGGGCGAGGAACGATTTATTGCAGAGATCAGCGAAGGTACGCTGATGGGCTATAAGTATTTTTCTTTCCGTGATGTTACCAGGATTGGGGTAACGGCACGGATGGAAACTGAGGAAAACAAAGTCCAATATAAGGGACCCCTGAGGCTGGATGAACGTGTGACCGAAAAAACGGACAGACCTCATCAGATCCGCAGACCGGGCACCCCATCAGAGAAACCGGTTCTGGAGATCCGTCTGACAGAGACAGGCGATCCGGTGGGAGAGATCTCATTGGATGAAAATGCAGAAACATGGACGGAATTCTGGGGAGATGTAAGGATGCCGGACGGCGTGTCTGCATTATATTTTGTATATCACGGCAGTAATTTCGTTCAAATGAAGAACATTATATTTAGGTAATAATATTAATAAAGCTGCATCATGATATTATGATTGGTCTGCTTTACTGTAAATATTTATTTCGGTACTGCTGTGGTGTACAGTGGTACCGTTTTTTAAATGCAGTAGAAAAATGACTTTGTGAAGAAAAAGCTAATTGATTGCTGATCTCAGCAAAGGTCATATTGGAATGTTCCAGTAAAAATGCACCTTCTTCTAATTTTACTTTCATAACATATTCTGATACAGACATATCATAATATTTTGAAAAATGACGCATTACAGTTCGTTTACTTACTTTACAATAATGTGCAATGTCATCAATAGAAATTTTTGTCTGAATATGTTCCTGAATATATTGCATAGAATTTGTCACGATAGG
>CAKRHL010000358.1 GCA_934338765.1 uncultured Lachnospiraceae bacterium
CAAAAAATACAAATAATGCTGCTGCTCCACCGGTGCACAGAGAAAAGATCATGGAACAGCGGAATATATGATATGCCTCTTTATACCTCTTCTCAACGCATTTTGCCGATACCATCTTGGACACCGCCATAGGCATACCATAAGACGAAATGATCAGCAATATATTATATATTTCGTATGCAGAAGAATAAATTCCGTTTCCCTCCGGACCGATGATATTGGCCATGGGAATACGGTACAAAAGCCCGATCATACGCACCAGGATCGATGCCACCGCCAAAATACTTCCCTGCTTCAAAAAACCGCTGGCAGCAGTTAATTTTTTATTTGATGTTTCCATTGTGTTACCATGCCTTTCCCACACCTGCTGCAACGGAAGCGCAGGCCAATGTTTCCTATCACTGTTTTACTCGCGTATAATACCTAAATCCTGCAATATCTGTTCCTGTCGCCGCTCCATCTCCACACGTTCATCATCCTCCATATGGTCATATCCAAATAAATGAAGCATACTATGTGCCGTGAGAAAACAGATTTCTCTTTTCAGGGAGTGGCCATATTCCTCAGCCTGCATCCGCGCCCGCTCTACCGAAATAACAATATCCCCCAGGATCAGTTCCCCCGTTTCCGGATGAAAATACTCCACTGCATTTTCATCATCCTCCAGCACAGAGAAATCTGCCGGAGCCGGATAGTCCACCATAGGAAAAGACAGAACGTCCGTCGGGACATCCAGTTCCCGAAACTCCCGATTGATCTCACGAATGGAATCGTTATCCGTAAACGTAACATTAACCTCAAACTCGTAGGGGCATTTCTCCTGATCTGCCGCCTGGCGGATCACCCTCTCCAAAAGCGTTTCATAGTCAAAATCCAGTTTTTCATCTGTTTCATTTTCAAAACAAATTGTCATAGTAAACGATATTCCTTCCTATATTTCAAATGCATGTGCCACATAAAATGCTTTCAATGTATCAAGCTGCACATCTGTCAGCCCGGCCTCATCAAGACCGCCCTTATTGATGCGATTTGTAAATATACTCATCACCAGCTGATCATCAGAAATCGCATGCCTCTTTCCGTTTTTGATGAGATACTCACTGGTGGAAACGATACAATCACTCAGCATCACAATAGCCGCCTCCGGGCTTTTCGGTATTTCACTGCCGGTATTGTGCTGACGGATCACTGCCGTAAGCTCCGGTGGAAAACTGTACTGCTCTGCCAGAGCTGCATTTCCTTCCATGTAATTGTCCGGTGATAACATCCTTCCCGCTTCGTGGAACATTCCTCCCACGGCAGCCAGAGCCTCATTGCATCCCATCTCCCTTGCTGCCAGTCCTGACAGACGGCTGATCTCATAGGAATGCTGATAAAGAGCATCGTCCCCCTTCAACTGAAGGATCAGCGGAAAATCATCCTGCAGATACGCCATCATATCAAAGGCCTCCACAGGCGCATTCTTTGACGGCTCTGTCTCCGCCGGTTCCGGTACTTCTGTCACAATCTCCGGTCCATCCGGCTCTGTAACATCATCTGCTGCCGGTACTGCTGCCACAGTCTCCGGCTTAATATCAGCTCCCACATCCGATGACATAACCGGCACATCTGACGCGCCGGCATCTCCGGCCGTACCACAGATGATCTGCAAAATACCGCAGAAAACAGCCAAAAATACCAGACTGGAGAGCTCCAGTATCAGAAAATATCTCTGACGGAACAGCTCGTCCGCCTGAAAGCCGCAGCGGATCACATACAATATAATACAT
>CAKRHL010000359.1 GCA_934338765.1 uncultured Lachnospiraceae bacterium
GTTGCAGACAGTGTGGATACCAGACTAAAATATACGGGAAAGATAGAAACTCTTTCTGCACGATATATTTTGGAAGGAACGGATGCAAAGGGAAATCCCTGCCGGATGTATGTAGAGAATAATGGAATTGATAATAACGGAATGACAACAGAACCGGTTATTATTACCGACTGCCCTGATTATGCATGGGTAGAGACGGCACCACTTCATGGAACGGTAAGCTGGGAAAACGGACTTACCATACATATGTGGACGACAGAGGATGCGCAGAAGTAAAATAGCAATGTGAAGGACGTGGCAGGTTTGAAAAGTAAACACAAAGATGTAAAGACAAATGCAATGCGCATGTTAGAAAGAAACAAAATTGATTTTCAGGTGAATACGTATGAGTGTGACGAATTTATCGATGGAATTCATATAGCAGACAAACTGGGGCAGCCGTATGAACAGAGTTTTAAAACGCTCGTTATGCAGGGGAAGAGTAAAGAATATCATGTTTTCGTACTGCCGATAGCAGAGGAAGTTGATCTGAAAAAAGCAGCGAGGGTTGTAAACGAAAAGTCACTTGAGATGGTGCATGTAAAAGACATTAATGCAGTAACCGGATATATTCGTGGCGGCTGCACGGCAATAGGAATGAAAAAACAATATGATACCATAGTAGATGAATCTGCCAGAAACTTTGAGCAGATCATAGTGAGTGGGGGACGTTTGGGGTCACAGATCTTTTTGGCACCGGATGATCTTGTAAAGGTTACAAGAGGACACTATGCAGATATTATTGTTCGGTGATCAGAGAGAACGATAATAAACAAGAAAGTAGTGATACAGTGATGGAACAACATAAATCCGTTTCAGACAAAATTGAGGCAGAGTTTTTAACATGTGAAAGAATTGTTGTATTTGTTCTCCTTATGGTAACAGCTGGTATGATGGGGGCATATACCTTTGTAATGCGTGGTGGAGTTTTCTGTAACGCCCAGACCGCCAACATCGTCATGATGGGAATTGCTTTTGGAAAGAAAAACTGGGAACTGGGATTTTATTTTCTTATTCCTATCGCAGCGTATTGCGGCGGCGCAATCTTATCTGAAGTGCTGCCGCATACTGTGCGTAAAACAGGCTGGCTCAGGTGGGATACCTGTCTGATCGCAATTGAAATTGTTATACTGTTCCTGATTGGGTGGATTCCTTTGAGCCTGCCGGATCAGATTGTGCAAATCCTTATCAACTTTATTGCTTCCATGCAGTATAATATATTTCGGCAGGCAGAAGGAATTCCAATGGCTACAACCTTTTGCACCAATCACGTGAGACAGGTCGGCGTGTGTCTGGCAAAGATCCTTCGGGGAAAAGGAAAAGACCGTGGCGTATTGCATCGTGGACTGGTACATTTACTTATGCTTACCGGCTTCTTTACCGGTGCCTGTGTTTTAACTATTTTCTGTGCGATACTGAAAGAAAAAGCAATCTGGATTGCAATCATACCGATGATGGCAAATTTTGTTCTGCTATTATATGCTGATCTGGTGAAAGAACATGATCTTTTGTGGAAGGTGCCGAGAGGGCATTAGATTTTATTTCACCGTTGGCAGTGATGACAGATTATTGCTTTCCTTTTCATCGGGAAGGGATTTAAGGTACTCAGTATCTTTGCGATGGGCAATGCCAACACCGCGAATCTCTCCCGCCCTTGCCAGGGCAACGCCCTCATCGCGGCTGATGATGCGGTCATCGGAAAGCTGATAACCTTCAACCCGCCC
>CAKRHL010000360.1 GCA_934338765.1 uncultured Lachnospiraceae bacterium
AGTTTACCGTGAAGTCTGATGAAGAAAAACTTGACCGTATGGTGAATATCTGGAATCAGTACCAGTGTATGGTTACCTTCAATATGTCCCGTTCCGCTTCTTATTACGAATCAGGAATCGGCCGTGGTATGGGATTCCGTGATTCCTGTCAGGACCTGCTTGGATTCGTACATCTGATCCCGGAGCGTGCCCGTGAGAGAATCATTGATATCGCTTCTACCCAGTTCCCGGATGGTAGTGCATATCATCAGTATCAGCCACTCACCAAGAAAGGAAACGCTGATATCGGTTCCGGCTTCAATGATGATCCAATGTGGCTGGTTGCCTGCGTATCCGCTTATATCCGCGAGACAGGCGATACCACGATCCTTGATGAGATGGTTCCGTTTGATAATGACGAGTCCACTGCTGTTCCACTTCTGGAGCATTTAAAGAGATCCTTCGATTACATCGTAAATCACAAAGGACCTCATAAGCTTCCTCTGATCGGACGTGCTGACTGGAATGACTGTCTGAACTTAAACTGCTTCTCCGAGCAGCCGGGTGAGTCTTTCCAGACATTTGGCCCTAGTGAGGGACCTGTTGCAGAATCTGTATTCATCGCCGGAATGTTTGTAAAATACGGCAAAGAGTACGCAGATCTCTGCGAATTCATTGGCAAACAGGACGAGGCTGACCGTGCCCGCAGCGAGGTTTCCGCTATGAACGATGCAATCCTCAAGGACGGCTGGGATGGCGACTGGTTCGTACGTGCTTACGATGCATATGGTCATAAGGTTGGTTCCAAGGAATGTGAAGAGGGTCAGATCTTCATTGAGCCACAGGGCTTCTGTGTACTGGCTGGTGTCGGTGTTGAGTCCGGCGAAGCAAAGAAAGCTCTCGATTCCGTAAAAGAGAAGCTGGATTCCAAGTATGGTATCGTACTTCTGCAGCCTCCATATACCAAATATCATGTTGAACTTGGTGAGATTTCCTCTTATCCACCTGGATATAAAGAGAATGCCGGTATCTTCTGCCACAATAACCCTTGGGTTTCCTGCGCAGAGACGGTGATCGGCCGTGGTAACCGTGCTTTCGAGATCTACCGCAAGACATGCCCTGCTTACATTGAGGACATCAGTGAGATCCACTGCACAGAGCCTTATGTATATTCCCAGATGATTGCCGGTAAGGATGCCCATTTCTTTGGCCAGGCAAAGAACAGCTGGCTGACAGGTACTGCTGCATGGACATTCGTCAATGTATCCCAGTACATCCTCGGTGTTGTTCCTACCCTGAAGGGTCTGAGCATTGATCCTTGTATCCCTGCTGAAATGGGTACAAAGTTCACCATGACCAGAAAATACCGTGAGGGCGTTTACAACATTACTGTTGAGAATGACAACAAGGTAGAAAAGGGCGTTGCAAAGCTGATCGTAGATGGCAAAGAACTGACAGGAACAACTGTCGTACCTTATGAGAAGGGCAAGACAGAATACAATGTAACTGTCGTTATGGGCTAAAGCATAGCTTCTACAAAAATAATATATACTATTTTTATACAGATATCAAAAAGGAGCTGCCGGTTCTTTCAAAGAACCGGCAGCCCCTTTCTCGTTAAGATCTATTTTTAATCATATGCCTGTTTTCCTTTAAAATGATGCCAGACTACATACATGCCGGCTCATTTTACATGGAAATACCTTTCATTTACTAATGATCAGCCTACCGTATCAAACACCGGAAGAGCGTCATACACCTCGGATAACGGCGTCCTCGCAAG
>CAKRHL010000361.1 GCA_934338765.1 uncultured Lachnospiraceae bacterium
CATCCAAAAACCATGATCCGGTATCCGTTCTCTCTGGCTCTCCGGTAAATTGTATGCATCAGCCCTGCATTTTCCCGGTCCTGAAGCTGCGAAACACAAACGCCGATTATTTTTGATTTTTTTGTGAGATCATCTTTTTTACCATTCATCTTAGTATCTCCTAATCTGCTTTTGTCTTGGCAAACATTATATCACAAATTCGCAATACTCCGGCAAAAGGTTCGAAAAAGCTCCTCTTTTGCCTCCGCGCACATTATATCACAAATCTATCTTTTCTTCCATTCCATCACATAATAGTGCATTCCCGCGCCAAAGCAAAGCGCCGCCGCTATTATAATACCTCCAAATAGCTGCTCATAAAGAGACGTCGCCTGATCGGAAAGTATCCCCAAAAGGATCGACGTTGTATTGAAGGTAATGTGCGTAGCCATAGAGGCAAATACCGTTCCCGTCACCTCTACAACCAATCCAAGGATCATCCCCAGAACAAATGCGTACAAGCCCTGTATTAGATTCATATGAAACACGCCAAACAACGCCGCCTGAAACGCATTTGCGACCCAGAATGAAAACGCCGGACGTAACCGGTCAAGGATGACCCCGCGAAAGATAAACTCCTCTGCAATCGGACCTAACAGCATAACGTAAGGAACCGCCAATATACTGGAGGATATATCCAGTGTATCCATCAGCTCCTGATAACCCTCAAAAGCCTTTGGAAAGACCTGTGCCGCAAGCCCCACGATGACCGTTAAAATAATGCAGGCACCTAAGCCCAAGGCCACTGCGCCCGGGATCCTTTTCCCTCCCAGCGCTTTCCTGTACGGAAACGGCTTTTCTCTCCACTGCCACCGGAAATACAAGGTACCGCACCACAGGATTGCAATCCCCGCATATACCAGAGATATGACCATGGTATAATCACTGATAATATGCCCCAGTGTTCCCACCAGTGATTCTTTGTTCCCTCCATGTACAGCCATCACATAGACCGCCAGTCCGATCAGACAGAGCATGGACGCCACAAACTGTACCACAAATGCTCCCAGCAATATCGATACTACCTTAAACAGTGCAGATACTCTCAGCTTCTGTAAGCTGACCGTGTTTTGCACAACCTCCGGTTCCCTCTGAATATCACTCATATTTATCTCCGTTTCCTGTTTATTCAAAAACAGGGGCTGCCTTATGACAACCCCTAATTGATATGTATTATTTCTTTCTCTGTAAAAACTCCGGTATTCTTATCTCACCACTCTCTGATGCCTGTCTTCCATAGGCTCCTGCTCCCGGAGAAACCGGTGCTGCTGCCGCTGCCGATGGCACCTGCTGCTTCTGCATAGATGGTGCTGCAACCGTCTTTTGTACAGAAGAAGCCACCTGCCCCTCTTTAATGGCAAAATTGGTTTTTGGCACACCGGCCTTTACAAAAGAAGGTACTGTATTTTTCTCCTCATCCAATCCTGTCGCTATCACGGTGATCTTGACTTTTTCTGTCATGGAATCATCCACTACCGCACCAAAAATGGTATTACAATTCTCACCGGTAAGCTCCTCAATATAGGAAGCTGCATCATTGGCATCAAACAATGTGATGTCACCGGAAATATTAATGATCACATGGGAAGCACCCTCGATCGTCGTTTCAAGCAGCGGGCTGGAAATAGCCTGTTTTACTGCATCCAGACATTTCTCTTCTCCCTCTCCCACACCAATACCGATATGTGCGATCCCCTTGTCCTTCATAACGGTACGAACATCT
>CAKRHL010000362.1 GCA_934338765.1 uncultured Lachnospiraceae bacterium
GATGGTCAGAAGATTCCTGTTCTTACCAATATTTCCATTCCTGCTGTGACAGCAGCTGATGCAGACGATGGAAGTACAGAGTACAACTTCACCGTATCTGCTCAGTATTATCAGGTGGTACAGGCACAGGCAGCACAGGCAGCACAGGAGGCGGCTGCCGGTACAGCAAATTAGAAAGTATGGACAGGAGGAAATGAGATATGGATACTAAAAAGAAAATGTCAAACCGTGATAAAATGATGCTTTTCATCTTTGGAGCGATTCTCATCGTTGCTGCAGCATACTTTTTGGTTTTTGCAAAGATGAATGAAAAGAAATCAGCCCTGGCGGCAGAAAATGCAACTTTGTCCCAGGAGGTATCAAAGCTAGAAACCATGGAGGCGCAGAAGGACAGCGTGTTGGAGGAAACAAGACAGACACAGCTTAATGTAGCGGATGTCCTGAGTAAGTTCCCGGCAGAGGTTCGTACAGAGGATGCAATCTATGATCTCAATGATATGTATGAGAGTATCTCAGATGTAAAGATCGAGTCAGAGAGTTTTAATATGAATCAGCTGTTTTATCAGCAGGGAACAGTGGGAGGCGCCACAGATGATAATGCTACAACAACAGGTGCTTCACCGGCGCCGAAGACCAATCCGGCTTCTGTAGCGGCAATCACATCAGATACTCCGGTTCAGGACGTGATCACGGCAGCGGCTGATTATACTGGTTACCGCTCCACAGTAAATGTTTCATTTACATCTACATATGATTCCTTAAAGAAGGTTGTGGACTTTATCAACAAGTCAAAGGATCGAATGACCATTTCAGAGATCTCTGCTACAGCAGGTGAAGAGGAGAACGCTCTGACCTGTAATATGTCCATCGACATGTATGCGATTTCCGGAACGGGCGAGATTTACGAATCTCCGAATGTAAGCAATGGAAACACCGGAGTGGATAATATTTTTAGAAAATAGCACTTGCTTGCAACTGTCGGATTTATTCGACAGTTGCAATTGTTGTATAAAGATTTGAGGTGAGCCGATGAAAGAGAGAAGGTGTAACGCAACTGGATATTGGAAGGATCAGCGGGGCTTTACTTTGGTAGAGCTTATTCTGACGATAGCCATTCTTGCGATCGTAACAATACCGATTTTGAATTATTTTACGGATGCTGCGAAACATAATGCCAGAAGCAGACAAAAGCAGAATGCTTCTGTTTTGGCACAGGATATACTGGAGGAGCTGAAGAATACGTCGTATTCTCTGGATGATCCTGACGTGATCTGCTCTGCGCAGCCTGAATGGACGGTTGCTGCCGGTCCGGATGCCGATGGAGTATATACATTGACACAGAATAAGGACATGGATAAGAATTCCTTTAAAGTGTCTGCGCAGATCAAACCGTTAAAGCGTGTGGAGCCGGCACCGACATCTTCGGCGGCACCGAGAGATTATGAGAAGTATGTGATCGGTACCATGGACAGCAGTAAGGATCTCATGGCATCAGAGCATGGACAGACACTGATGGCGGCAGGTCATGCATTTGCGAATAAACATTCGGCAGCTTATGCGGCAGCTTCACCGGCTCCAAGTGCAACACAGATGCCGGTTGATGACATAAAGAAGAACTTGAATTGTACGATCATTGTTTCTGCAAAACAGGATCCGGCTAAAACGGAAAACGATATTATATCTGTGAAGTACAGATATACATATAATGATCGTGGAACCGGTGTTTATCCGGCAGGTATTGATGCTTCTACGGTATATGAG
>CAKRHL010000363.1 GCA_934338765.1 uncultured Lachnospiraceae bacterium
TTAAAGCAACCTTGTCAAGACTTGTTATGGCGGCTGTCTGGGGAGTAGCAATCACTACGTTAACCTCTACATCCCGTTTCTTGACATATCAGCCCAAAGGCGAAGAAGAATTAATGCGTAAATATCTTTAATTGTGTACATATGCGGTGTAAAAGGGGATAAATTGTACATAATATGATATGCAAAAGCCTCCGGCAGGACAACCTGTCCGGAGGTTTTTTGTTGCCATGCATATGAGAAAATGATCCAGTGGATCATTTTTGAGTCTACATTAGGTAGTTGTTGTGAAATGGTACGAGATTTGGTATGATACTGTTCAGAGTGATATATCCATATTGTTTAGGGGAAAATGCAATGAATCGTCTGAAATGGGATCAACAAAAACAGGAAAACTTGTGCATCATTTTATATTTTATGGTGGCAGCAGTGGCAATTCTGCTGCTGGCAACGAGATCATCATTTCTTTATCCCTGCAATAACTGGGATGATGCAAACAGTTATTTTTCCGTTGGTAAGGCGATTTTTAACGGAAAACTTCCCTATCGTGAGGTGTTCGATCAGAAGGGAATTCTGCTTTATTTCTTATATGGTCTGTGTTATCTCCTTTCCCATACCACGTTTGCCGGAGTTTTCGTGATGGAATGTATTCTGGCATTTTTTGATCTGTTGGGAATGTATCGGATTTTACTTCTTTATATGAAAAGAAATACCGCACTTATTCTGACACCGCTTCCACTTGCTATGGTGTTTGCTTCGTATAGCTTTTACTGGGGCGGAGCTGCAGAAGAAATTTGTCTGCCGTTTTTGCTGTGGGGGCTGTATCTGGGATTGCGTTATTTTAAGACGGAGTACCCGCAGAAAGCAATGGACAGCCGGACCTTGCTGATTGCAGGCGTTCTGGCAGGTGTGATTGCGAATATTAAATTTACGGTGTTGGGATTTTTCTTTGCATGGATGATGTGGGTGGCCTTTTCCTGCCTGATGCGGAAGGATGTGAAACGTGCCTTTGTGTCCTGTGGCTGGTTTCTGCTTGGCATGGCGATCCCGTTTGTGCCGGGGCTTATTTATTTTGGCGTGCGCGGTGCGTTATATGACTGGTATTGGGGATATGTTTATATTAATGTGTTCCTGTATAGTAATCTGGACGGCGCAGGTCCTTCCATCGGAGAGAGAATCTACACGCTTGTGAAAATCCTGTATTGGCTGATCCGTGTGAATTTCCTGTATTATATTGCGATTATTCCGGGACTGTTTGCGATGCTTCTGGAAAAGAAACAGAAGTGGATGACCCGTCTGTTTGTACCGGTGCTCTTTGGATTTCTGTTCCTTGGAATTTACATCGGAGGTTCCGAGCTTCCTTATTATGCACTGCCGCTTGGCGTATTTACGGTCTGCGGATTTATTCTGCTTGGGAAGCTGGCAGAGTGGGTGATACAGAAGCTAAAGAAATCTTCCGACCGGTCTGCTGCAAAGTGGCTGCAGGGGATTTTTATGGTGGCTGCGATTGGGGTAAGCGTGCTGATTGTATATCTGAATTCGATCAATATTCCTTATATGAAGATGAAGCGCGAAGATCTGTTTCTGTACCATTTTAAAGAAATTGTGGAGCAGTCGGAGAATCCGACCCTGTTAAATATCGGATGTCTGGATGCCGGATTGTATACGGGGTGTGATATTGTGCCTACCTGTCAGTGGTTTCAGACACAGACGGTCAATATGGTTGAGGTATATGAGGAACAGAAGCGGTATATCA
>CAKRHL010000364.1 GCA_934338765.1 uncultured Lachnospiraceae bacterium
GCATAGACAGGCATTGCATTGCCCAGCCCCTGTGAAATGGCTAAGACCCTGATTCCCACATTCTCACCTTCCTTTTTTAGTTTTTTGTTGGAAACAATTGTTTCCGTTGATACGAACCATCACCCTTCGCCGTATCAGTATATGTGTAAACCACCGCATAGCGGCGAATACTCATCAATATTTGTCATTATCATACCTTTACCGGTGTCCCCTGTGCGATGCCATAAGCTTGTGAAGCTTTGGCTGCATAAAGGCAGATATCTTCATTCCAAACATCCCAAGCACTGTTCCGATAGGATGAATATATCGGTACTGTGTCATGGCCACCGCCAGAACAACCGCCATAACCAGAAACCTTTTCATCGCGGAAGCCTGAATATGCCTCCCTGCATGAGCCGCATCCATATCCAGCGCAATATCCAGATGGTGGTACATATGCCAGAGAAGCCACGCCGCCACAGCCAGTCCCACCAAAAGACCACATGCCACAGCCAGCCTGTGCCGGGATACGATCATCAGGAGCACAAACATCAGGATCCCCCATACTGCCAGACCTGCCATCAGTTCCTTTAAGGTCTGCTTTGCCTGTCTCATACAAATCCTCCATATCCCGTAATCTCAAAATTTAAAAACTGCTCCGCCCAGAATAAAACTTCCGCTAAAATCTGTGCCTGAGCTTATGCCGTTTCACCATCCTTGTATTTATGCCGGAACCGGATATTACTTCTTAATCGTGTCCGACTGCTCTCCGGAGACATTTTCTGCTTTCTCCCTGCCGGCATGTTCCCGACCCTGCTTTTTTAACTCTTCTATATACTGAAGTCGCTCATGCTCCTTCTTCATATCTTCTGAATAAAAGGACTTTGTCAGATAATACACGTTGCGAAAGGCCGCTCCTATCCCCAGAACGATCATAACTACAAACCATATCTGCGTATGAAACTGTCCGTCCAGCCACCAGCCGATCCAGCCACTGAGGCAGATTGGTACCAGAATCGTAATGCTGATCTGCGATACCATCGCAAATGCCTTCAATATATTTTTTTCCTTTTTGTTCATGACTATAACACCATTTTCAAATTCTTTCGCAGTCCTGAAAGATTGCACAAAAAATCTACATATACGGGTTTATTATATAATAATTTGTACAAAAAGTCCACAGGATACTTCTTCCTGATCACCCATTTCAATTCTGATTTACACAAAAAATCATTTACAATCCCCCGTAAGCCCGTTATAATAATCTGTAATAATTTAATGACGTGAACGAAACACATATTCACAAAGGAGAATACCATGGAGACGATTCATTTGTACCGGAGGCGTTACATGCCGGATGAAACAGTGGAATTAAAAGACGATCTGATCCTTTATCGGGATGACAATATTCTTGTGACCAAATGGAATATTCTGAAACCGCGTAAAGATATTGACCACGGTATTTCTGTGTATTACATGAAGGACGGCTTTAAGATCAGCAAGGTCTTTGATTCCAAGGACAATCTTGTATATTGGTATTGCGATATTATCGAGACAGAGTACCATCCGGAGGAAAATACATACATCTTTCACGATCTCCTTATTGATGTACTGATCTATCCGGACAAACACGTTGAAGTCGTAGATCTGGATGAATTTGCAGACTTCACGGAAAATCTGACACTGCCGGCCCCACTTCTGGCAAAGGCTCTGCGCCAGACCAATAATCTCCTGCGTTTTATTTACGAGGGCCACTTAGATGAACTCAC
>CAKRHL010000365.1 GCA_934338765.1 uncultured Lachnospiraceae bacterium
GATTGTTCCGGGGCATCGAGAATCAGTCATATGTATATTTTGTTCATTCTTATTATCTCAAGGCAGATCATCCGGAGGATGTGGCGGCAACTACCGATTATATTGTGCCGATCCATGCTTCCGTGGAGCACGGGAATGTGTTTGCGTGTCAGTTTCATCCGGAAAAGAGCGGTGACGTGGGACTGCAGATTCTGAGAAACTTCTGTGATCTGTAGACAGTATGACATCAAAGGAAACGACGAGGGATGCCATTGGTGTGGCATCAGAATGGAGGATATATGTTTACAAAGAGAGTAATCCCATGTCTGGATGTTCATGAGGGACGAGTGGTAAAGGGTGTAAATTTTGTGGATCTGAAGGATGCCGGGGATCCGGTAGAGGTTGGCGCTGCGTATGGACGGGAAGGCGCGGATGAACTGGTATTTTTGGATATTACCGCTTCCTCGGATGCCAGAGCCACCAAGATTGATATGGTGCGCCGGGTGGCAGAGACCGTTTTTATTCCGTTTACCGTGGGCGGAGGAATCCGCACCGTGGAGGATTTTAAGGTGATCCTCAGAGAAGGTGCAGATAAGGTGTCGGTGAACACAGCAGCCATTATGAATCCGACGCTGATCTCGGAAGCGGCAATGAAGTTTGGCAGTCAGTGTGTAGTGGTTGCCATTGATGCAAAACGCCGGGAGGATGGAAGCGGATGGAATATTTATAAAAACGGCGGCAGAGTTGATATGGGGATCGATGCGGTAGAATGGGCTATGAAGGCAGCCAAGCTCGGCGCCGGTGAGATTCTTTTGACAAGCATGGACTGCGATGGCACGAAGGCGGGATATGATAATGAACTGACCCGGATCATTTCGGACAATGTGCCGATTCCGGTGATCGCTTCCGGTGGAGCCGGAAAGCTGGAGCATTTTAAGGATGCTTTTACGGAGGGACATGCAGAGGCGGTGCTTGCCGCATCGTTATTTCACTATAAGGAGTTGACGATCCGTCAGGTGAAAGAGTATCTCCGGGATCAGGGGATTTCCGTACGTCTGTAATCCGATGGTGGAACCAGCAAAGATAAAAGAGATAAATACCACAATAAATAAATTTTTGCAAAAGAAAGAGTTATTTATCAGACATTTGTAATAAGTATTTCTAACATAGAAAAGAGGAACAAAGGATGGCAATGATCACGAATGACTGGCTGGATGCGATCCGGGGAGAGTTTTCCAAGCCATATTACAGAGATTTATTTAATTTTGTGAAAGAGGAGTACAGCCGGGTTGTGGTTTATCCACCGGCAGATGATATTTTTAATGCATTCCATTTTACTCCGTTGTCAAAGGTGAAAGTCCTGATTTTGGGACAGGACCCGTATCATAATGTACATCAGGCTCACGGATTGTCTTTTTCGGTACCGGAGGATCAAAAGGAGATTCCGCCTTCTCTGCAGAATATTTACAAGGAGCTTCATGATGATCTGGGATGCGACATTCCCAATAACGGTTATCTGAAAAAATGGGCAGATCAGGGCGTTCTTCTGTTAAACACAGTTCTGACCGTGCGGGCACATCAGGCAGCTTCCCATCAGGGAAAAGGCTGGGAGCAGTTTACTGACGCTGTGATCCAGGCGGTCAATGCGCAGGACCGGCCGATTGTTTATATGCTCTGGGGCAGACCGGCACAAAGCAAGATCCCGATGCTGACGAATCCAAAGCATCTGATCCTGAAGGCACCTCATCCAAGTCCGCTGTCGGCATATC
>CAKRHL010000366.1 GCA_934338765.1 uncultured Lachnospiraceae bacterium
CTTCAGGATGATCATACCAAAGCCCATATCATAATATTGATTTAACTGCTCTGCGGTATGGGGATCTCTCTGCATATCGATCTCAATGGCGAGCTTATCCCTGTCAAAGCGTGAGGTGATCTCCTGCAGCTCCTTCTCCACCGGAAGTACCGCACGGCGCATCACGATCCGGGACGCCCCGGTATAAAGTGCTTTCTTGGCATCCTCAAAGCGGTTCACATGAACGCCTGCAATAAAAGGAATGTCAATATCCTTCTCAATGGCTCTCAGCGTATGAAGAAACTCCTCGTGAGAAGCCTCATCTCCGGTATAATTGTACAAGTAAAGGCTGTCTGCCCCCTCGCAGGAATATTTATCCGCCAGACTGACGATGCTGGAGGACAATTCATTCTCCCCATTGATAAATGGTATTATCTTTTTCTGACTCATAAAATAAACGCCTTTCTGTCTGCTTTTGAAACATCAAACTCGATCATCTCAAAAGGATTCTTTATAAGCTTCCCTTGGTGGAAAGCACCTCCTGTATCCTGTCATCATACTGCGTTGCCTGATCCAGTGCCTTTGCAAAGGCTTTAAATGCCGCTTCAATGATATGATGATTATTTTCTCCATCTAACATTTTTAAATGCAGATTCATTTCCGCACCGTAGCTGACCGCATAGAAAAACTCATGCACCATCTCGGTATCGAAATCTCCTACCTTCGGAACTGTGAGAGGCATATAAAACTTCAGATATGGTCTGCCGGAAAGATCAAGGGCACAGAGCATCAATGTCTCATCCATGGGCAGCATGCAGTCACCAAATCTGCGGATGCCCTTTTTGTCTCCTACCGCCTGCCGGATCGCCTGTCCCAGCACAATACCGGTATCCTCGATGGTATGATGGGAATCCACCTCCAGGTCTCCCTGCACATCCACTGTCAGATCAAACAGACCGTGCCTTGCAAAGCTGTTAAGCATATGGTCAAAAAAACCAATCCCTGTATGGATCTGTGCCTTTCCTGTCCCGTCCAGATCAAGGGAAATATGAACATTTGTCTCGCCGGTGACACGGCTGATCTCTGCTTTTCTCTCCTGCATGTCCTGCCTCCTTAATGATAATAATTATACACGAACCATGATATTTACGCAAATACTACTTTTCTTCGAATCTTACGGCAATCGAGTTGGCATGTGCTGTCAGCTTCTCTGCCTTTGCAAACTTCTCAATATCCTCGTGAACAAGCTCTAATGCTTCCTCTGAGTAAGAAATGATGCTGGATTTCTTTACGAAATCGTCTACGGAAAGCGGAGAAAAGAACTTCGCGGTACCGTTGGTTGGTAATATATGGTTTGGTCCTGCAAAATAGTCTCCCAAAGGCTCGCTGCTGTACTCACCAAGGAAGATCGCTCCTGCATTACGGATCCTTGTCATCGTATCAAACGGATTGGCTGTCATGATCTCCAGGTGCTCTGATGCGATCTCATTGGCAGTATCAATGGCATCCTGCATATTGTCTGCCACAAGAATATATCCATAGGAATCCAGAGACTTCTGAATGATCTCCTTGCGGGAAAGCTGTGCCACAAAGCCATCCACCTCTTCGGATACCTTCTTTGCAAGCTCCATGCTCGTGGTGATCAAAATTGCACTGGCAAGCTCATCATGCTCTGCCTGTGATAAAAGATCCGCTGCCACATATCTTGGATTGGCTGTTTCATCCGCCAGTACAAGGATCTCGCTTGGTCCG
>CAKRHL010000367.1 GCA_934338765.1 uncultured Lachnospiraceae bacterium
AATGGATTCTGGATCATGTACCGGGAGCCAGAGAACGGGCGCAAAGAGGAGAGCTGCTTTTTGGTACAGTAGATACCTGGCTGATCTGGAAGCTGACAAAGGGAAAGGTTCATGCGACAGATTATTCCAATGCCTCCCGGACTATGATGTACAATATCAATGATCTGTGCTGGGATCAGGAAATACTGCAGCGGCTTGACATTCCGGTATGTATGCTGCCGGAGGTTCGTTCCTCCAGCGGACTGTACGGAAAAACGGACACATCATTCCTGGGTGGAGAGATTCCTATTGCCGGAGTGGCGGGAGACCAGCAGGCGGCGTTGTTTGGTCAGACCTGTTTCTCTCAGGGGGAGGCCAAAAATACATACGGGACAGGCTGCTTTTTATTGATGAATACCGGAGAAAAGCCGGTATATTCCACGAATGGTCTGGTAACCACGATCGCATGGGGCATTGATAAAAAGGTTTATTATGCACTGGAAGGTTCTATATTTATCGGAGGGGCTTCGGTACAGTGGCTGCGGGATGAGCTGCGGTTGATCGATTCTGCGGAGGATTCCGAGTATATGGCACGCAAGGTGCCGGACACCAGCGGCTGCTATGTCGTACCGGCGTTTACGGGACTGGGAGCACCATACTGGAATCAGTATGCCAGAGGAACTATCGTGGGTCTGACCCGTGGAGTCAATAAATACCACATTATCCGTGCAACGCTGGAAGCCATTGCATATCAGGTTAGTGATGTTCTGCAGGCAATGGAGGCAGATTCCGGGATTACGCTGTCAGCCTTGAAGGTGGACGGAGGAGCCAGTGCCAATAACTTTTTGATGCAGACACAGGCAGATGTGATACAGACACCGGTCAACAGACCGTTGTGTCTCGAAACCACGGCTCTGGGAGCGGCATATCTGGCGGGACTTGCCGTAGGATATTGGAAGGACTTTGAAGATATACGCCAAAATGCCGGCGTCGGGGGCAGATTCATGCCGGAGATTTCAAGGGAAGAATGTGAACAGAAACTTGCCGGATGGAAGCGGGCAGTAAAATGTGCCATAAGCTGGACGGAGTAAAGCAATGGGAGGAGTCCGGGCAATTAGCTTTTGACATTCCGGCCCTTAGATGATAAAATATTCTCATGTTCTGACACGAAGGGTTCGTCCCGACGCAAAGGCATGATATGTTTTGAAGGATTCCGCAGGGGAAGTCTGCGGTTTGATATTCGTACAATAAATATTGATCTTGTACCGGGAAACGTCTCATGTCATTTGGACATGGGGCGTTTTTTTTGGAGCAGAGACGAGGCAGAACCGCCTGTGACAGGAAGTTATGGATGGAGGATGTAGGATTATTATGGATCGAAGAATTGCAATCCTTGGTATTATCGTAGAGGATATGGACAGTGTGGAACGGGTCAATGAACTGCTTCACGAGTACCGGGAGTACATTGTGGGCAGGATGGGGATGCCATACCGGGAGCGTGGCGTTTCCGTGATCAGTGTCGTGATGGATGCGGATACCAATACGGTGAGTGCATTGTCAGGCAAACTGGGGATGACACCGGGAGTCAGTGCAAAGGCGGTATATTCCAAGACGTAAACAGTGTCCTGAAAATTGGACAGATAAAATATAACAGATACAAGAATATGGAGGAAAAACAATGAGCAGCTACAAGTATGATCCAAAGTCATTGAAGGCAGAGGAGTTTATTAACCAT
>CAKRHL010000368.1 GCA_934338765.1 uncultured Lachnospiraceae bacterium
ATTATGAATCTCCCTGTCCGACAAAAGATTCCTTTTCTGATAATCATTCATGGTCTCCTGAAAAAACAGCCAGCCATCCTTTCCCACGATCACCTTTTCATTGGCGGAGCTGTGAAAGATCTCCGCTTTCAGCTCTGCATCGGCCGTGATCAATTCCTGACGAAATGCAAAATGATCTGCCACATAATCGGTAATGCCCTGAAAGAATCCGGTATTGATCCTGCCATTCCGTATCAGCGAAGGCAGTGCTTCCTCTTGCTTTTTCTCAATGCTCAGATCCGCATGATAGACGCTCATCCCCGCAAAAGGGATCAACAGAATGAGAAAAAACACAGTAATAAATATTCTTTTTTTCATTCACGGCTCCTTTCCTCCTCAGCCCGGAGATGCACGCAGACTCCGGGCCGGCAGATACATGATCAAAATCGAAAATAAATAAACGGATTATACGCCGCTGACGCCAGGCTGCAGATGCAGAGCAAAAACAACACAAGTACCCCCACATAACGCAGATTTTCCCATACCACGCTGTGAGCCTCCCGCCATTTTGATGATTTCCGTGCAAGCCCTCCCGTCACCGGATAGGAAAGCAAAATACCTGCTGTCAGAAGTGTTATGGTATAACCATCCAGCCTCTCCAGAATAAACTGTCTTGATGGCATATCCCAGAAAAAATTGCCAAACATGGTCCGGATCATCCGCCAGCCATATGCGGCGGTATCTGCCCGAAACATCACAAACGCTGTCACGGCAATGATCCATGTATAAAGGTTCCCGATCCACTTGAAACGACATTTCCGGATCGGCAGGATCGTGTCCTCCAGCACATTCATCACGCCATGGATCATCCCCCAGATCACAAATGTCCAGTTGGCTCCATGCCAGATACCCGTCAAAAAGAAAACGATCAGCTTATTCACCTCTGTCCGAAGCTTTCCTTTTCGATTGCCTCCCAGCGGAATATAGACATATTCCTTAAACCAGGAGGACAGAGAAATATGCCATCTCCTCCAGAAGCCATGGATACTGTCCGCACTGTATGGATGGTCGAAATTTTCCTGAAAATGAAATCCAAACATAGACGCCAGACCGATCGCCATGTCCGAATATCCGCTAAAGTCATAAAAGATCTGTAATGCATAACATACAGCTCCCAGCCACGCCACTGCCATACTGTACTGTCCAATATCCAGGGCAAACACCTGATCTGCAATCTTCCCAAGTCCATTGGCAAGGAGAAGCTTTTTGGCAAGACCTTTCACAAAACGGCAGATTCCCTCCGCTACACCATCTGTCGTAACAGTCCGGTGATCAAGCTGCGTTTCGATCTCTCCCCAGCGCACGATAGGTCCGGCGATAAGCTGTGGAAAAAAGGATATGTACAGCAGCACTTTCATAAAGCTTTTCTGGCACATGTCCCGATTCCGGTACACATCGATCACATAGGACATTGCCTGAAACGTAAAAAATGAAATACCAACCGGAAGGGCAATCCCTGGTATATGTAAATGTGATCCGGCAATGTGATTGATATTTTCTACCAGAAATCCGGCATACTTAAAGGTTCCCAGAATAACCAGATTGCAAAGTACGGAAACCGCCAGCAGAAAACGCCGGATTCCCTGTCTCCCTGCCGTTGCCAGCCCTCTGCCAAATCCATAATTCATCGCGGCCGATGCGATCATCAAAAAAACATATACCGGTTCCCCAAAGG
>CAKRHL010000369.1 GCA_934338765.1 uncultured Lachnospiraceae bacterium
GCCATATCAGGTGGATGCAGTTTACTGCGTGTGTGATGGAATGAACTATTTATTGGAACCACAGGACCTGCAGAGGGTGTTTACCAGAGTAAAGCACTTTCTGAAAGCCGGTGGTGTTTTTGTATTTGACATGAAAACCAGACATTTCTATCAGGATGTGCTGGGAACCCGCATGATCGCAGAAAACCGGGATGATGCCAGTTTTCTGTGGGAAAATGAATATCACGAGGATACGGGGATCAATGAGTATCTTCTGACAGTATATCAATTGGAGGATGAGGAAAAAGATCTGTTTTCCCGTTGCGATGAGCAGCACTATCAGAGAGCATATGATCCGGATGAGGTCCGGCACCTGATCCGGGAAAGCGGATTGGAGTGTTGTGAAATCTATGAGGCGTTTACGAGGAGGCCTGCGGGACCGGAGAATGAACGGGTTTATTTTGTAGTTAAAAATAAATGATCTACGTATGATAGGGTTGTTTGGAATTTAATAATATTTCTGTGTTATGCAGAAGGTGACAGGAGTGAAGAAAGATGGCAGAGAGTAAAGATTATATCGTGAGAGCAACCGCAGCAGGACAGCAGCTTCGTGTATTTGCATGTACCACAGGAGGACTTGTGGAGAAGGCCCGCGAGATTCATGACCTGAGTCCGGTGGCTGCAGCGGCATTGGGAAGACTGCTTACCGCAGGAAGTATGATGGGCTGCATGATGAAGGGAGATAAGGATGTGCTGACACTTCAGATCGAGTGTGGCGGTCCTATTGGAGGCGTTACGGTGACGGCTGATTCCGCAGCCAATGTTAAGGGATATGTAAAGAATCCACAGGTAATGCTTCCTCCGAACAGTAAAGGTAAGCTGGATGTTTCAGGTGCAGTTGGACCGGGCTTTTTGAATGTGATCCGTGATATCGGTATGAAAGAACCATATAACGGTCAGACACATCTGGTATCCGGAGAGATCGCAGAAGATCTGACATATTATTATGCTGCCAGTGAGCAAGTGCCTTCCTCCGTGGGACTTGGAGTGCTGATGGAGAAAGACAACCATGTAAAGCAGGCGGGAGGATTTATCATTCAGGTTATGCCAAATGCAGATGATGCCGTGATCGACCGTCTGGAAAAGCGTCTGGGAGAGGTTGATTCGGTGACAAAGCTTTTGGAGCAGGGCATGACACCGGAGGATATTATCCGATATCTGATGGATGGAATGGATATTGATTTTCTCGATACAATTCCGACACAGTATCACTGTAATTGTTCCAGAGAGCGGGTATCCCGTGCCATTGCAAGCATAGGGAGAAAGGATCTGCAGGAGATGATCGATGCCGGTGAGCCGGTGGAGGTTAATTGTGATTTCTGTGGTTCTCATTATTTATTTGATACAGAGGATTTAAAGCAGATGCTGAAGTAAGAAATGAGGGAGAAAATGGACAGAAGGTATAAAGGATTGATCATTGCCGGCATGTTTTTGCTGGGTGTCGTTGTATTCTGCAAGGTACAGCAGAGAGGCGGCATTACATATGCTACTGCTGTTGGTACGGTGCGTACCGGAAAAAGCCTTAATGTCCGGAAGGGACCGGGGACCAGTTATGCCTGTCTGAAAAAAGGCAGCACAACGGTAAGTCTCAAGAATGAGGATAAGGTTACGAGTCTGGCACAGAAAAAAAAATGGTATAAGATCCGTTTGAAAAAGCAGTCCAAGAAGC
>CAKRHL010000370.1 GCA_934338765.1 uncultured Lachnospiraceae bacterium
CTTCCAGACTATGTAATACCATCTCATAACCTGTTCCTAAATACTTGGACAATCCATCCAGCATACTAGAATACGATTTTAAGATTAATCGATCCACTCCTGTTAATTTGATTTCGCTATTTTTCATTTTACCCCCGCTCAATTACTACATTTTCCTCCCCTGTGTCTTCATCTCCTTATAAACATTTTACTACTCTTTGTAAAAAATTTCATTAAATAATTTTAGATTCTTCACTTTTTATTTTTTCATACTCCTCCGGCGTATTGACATTCCGAAAACACCGCTCATAAACCTCCGGCATTTCCACATCATGAACCTGTAATCTTTTTAACAGTTTTTTCACTGCCAGTTCTCCATTTTTGATCTGCTCTTCCAACACCGGACAAATCCGTTTCCGATAAACTGCACACACCGGATGGATTCTTCCATTCACCACCGGAATCACACAGTCATCCTCCTCTTCCATCTGCCCGATCAGAAAATCCATACATTCCGTAGTCATCATCGGATAATCACAGGCCACAAAAAACACGGTCTCATAAGCCGCCCGCTGTAAACAACTGGAAATTCCTCCCAGCGGACCAAGATCCGGAATCTGATCCTGCCAGAGCGGATAGGGCATGTCCTCTGCATTCTCTTCATTTTCTTTTCGTCTTGAAATTGCAATCTCACCAAATCCTTGAAGCTGCTTCAGAATCCGGGTCTGGAAGCTTTCCCCATCAAGCATCAGCTGCTGCTTCGGATGATACCCCATACGGCTGGATTTTCCACCTGCCAGTAAAACAGCCGTCATACATTGTTTCTCTCTCATCATCCACCCCCATATGATATCTCTGATACCGGATTGCTCTGCACTGCGCGCTCCCGCAATCCTCATAATCATCCCATTACCATTCTACCAAAATCGTGCAGTCTTTTACATAGAAAGATGTTGGGGTCAAAAGCTTTTGACCCCTCTGATACCGAATTGCTCTGCACTGCGTGCTCCCGCAATTCTCAAAAACATTCGTAATTCGCTCATTTTTCTTTGAAAAATGGCTACTTACTCATGTTTTTGGCGGGTCCCAAGGTCAAAAATTCTCCTGCAAGCAGGCTTGCGTCGAAGTTCTGACCTTTTGACCCTGGTATCATATAATTGTATCACGAAAACAAATTACTGTCTAGACGGCAGGGGGCTTTCGCTATATAATAAATAAGTCGGAGTTTCCCTTTTTGTATGACATAGCAGCGGCAGTGTCGGCTTATACAGAGTACAGATGATCTCCGACCGGATAAGAACCACAGGAAGGAAAGATATATGGATATTATCAAAGCGTTACAAGAAGAATTAAACATCGGCCGCAACCAGGTAGAAGCGGCTGTCAAATTAATAGATGAAGGCAATACGATCCCTTTCATTGCCAGATACCGGAAGGAAGCTACCGGTTCTCTGGATGATGAGGTATTAAGAAACCTGGATGAACGGCTGCGCTATTTAAGAAACCTGGAAGAGAAAAAAACACAGGTAGCAGCGACTATCCGGGAACAGGGCAAGTTAACGAGAGAATTAGAGGAGCAGATCGCCCAGGCTCAGACGTTAGTGGCAGTAGAGGATTTATACCGCCCATACCGTCCGAAGAGAAGAACCAGAGCGGCGATTGCCCAGGAGAAGGGATTGACGCCTCTGGCAGACATGATCATGCTGCAGGCGATGACAGAGCCGGTGG
>CAKRHL010000371.1 GCA_934338765.1 uncultured Lachnospiraceae bacterium
TGCAGGTGGAGTTGTTTGAGCGTAACGGCAAACGGCTGAAGCTGACTTATACGGGACGAGTCCTCAGGGAAAAAGTGTCCCAGGTCATCTGGAAATTAGATGAACTTCCAGATGAGCTGGGCAATCTGGGACGAGAGGCCCATATTATCAAATTAAATGCTGTTTCTGCGGTCACCCTGCTTCCTCCGATTATTGAAAGATTCAAAAAGGAAGAACCTGATGTGAAGTTTATCATCACCGATCAGAGAGAAAAGACGGACTGGGATGTCTGCATCTGCAGCGCGGAACCAGATACCACTTATACTTATGGAAAGGAACTGTTAAAGGAACGGGTATTTTTAGGCGTTTCCAAGGAATCAAAGCTCAGTGAGAAACGGGTAGTGTCTTTGGATGATGTCCGAAATGAGAACTTTATCCTGCTCCCAAGAGGAACTGTCTTACGGAAATTGGCAGATGTCCGTTTCCGGGAGAATCATTTTCTTCCCAAAATCAGCATGGAATGTGATTCCACCCATCTGGTGAGCCAGTTAGTCAGCGGGGGAATGGGCATCACCTTATGGCCAGAATATTCCTGGGGCAAACGGGCAGATGTTCACTTAATGGGTATCCGGGAGACTGGATTTTACCGTTCTATTTTCCTGTTGCAGCAAAGATCATCGGAAACTGCACCGATTGTCCGGAAATTTGCAGAATATGTAGAGGATTATATGAAGCAGCTGAAATCAGGGGATTAAGGAAAAAAGTCAGAATTGTCTTTCTTATATAAACAAAAATTATATGGATAGCAATAAATGTCCGCTTAATAAAGACAAGTGTGCTTCCAATATAAGACAAATAGGCTCCTTTATTCTTTAAAAGAATATAAGAAATACAAATGTTATATTGGACATAAGAAAATACAATTGGTATGATTGTTATCAATAAATCACAGAGATAAAATATTGAAGACTTCTGTTTGATGATGGGAATAGATGAGTGGATACAAAGCTGTATCCGAGGTGGGAAAGCTATGTTCCATGGCCAAATAGGAGTTTTTTTTATACAATAAGAATTCTGTTGAAATCAGATGAAGGGGGATTTATTATGAATCGCATGAATGATTTGAACTGTTTACTGGCGGAAAAACTTGTAGAGGATATTAAGAAAGATTATGAAGCATGCGGAATTGCCGTTGCTATTATTGATAAGAGCGGAAAAACCCAGTATGAGAAGTTCTGGGGTGTCCGTGATCTGGAGTCTGGCAAAGAAGTGAATGGAGACACTATTTTTGGCCTGGCATCCGTGACCAAGTCCTTTACCGCACTGTCTATCATGCAGCTGGAGGAAAAAGGCATTATTGATCTGGATGCGCCGATCAGTCAGTATATTCCAGAGTTTACGAATAAGAATCAGTCCAAGAAAGTGACTGTGAGACATCTGTTAAGTCATGCAGGCGGTTTCTTCCCGCTTCCACGTATCCTGGTTGGCAATGTAGCTGAGAGCCTGGGATTGGATGAAGAGAAAGATGGAGATTTCGCTTACAATGACGCAGTAGCACAGGAAGGCGTGAAGCTGGTTGCAGAGCGTCTGGATGCACAGACGAAGGAGAATGGCTTAAACGGTCAGCCTGGTGAGTATTTAAGCTACTGTAATGATGGATTTGGTCTGTTATCTGACATTATCCGCAGATACGGC
>CAKRHL010000372.1 GCA_934338765.1 uncultured Lachnospiraceae bacterium
CTATTATAAAGCATAAGTCAAACATCCGGCATATATTATTCCCTACAGTGCACTTGTGATTTGGGGCTTGCTGTGATAAAATCATTTTTGTTACTATATAACAAGAAAGGAATGTCAATTATGAAAGCTACACCAGTTAAGGGAACCAGAGATTACCTTCCAAAGGAAACAGAGATCCGGGATTATTTACAGAATATTATTATGGAAACATACAGCAGTGCAGGATTTCAGCGTATTACCACCCCGATCATCGAAGATTCTGTCAATCTGGACAAGAGTGAAGGCGGCGAAAATCTGAACCTGATCTTTAAAATATTAAAACGGGGCAAAAAACTGGACAGTGCCCTCGCCGGAGAGCACCCGACCGAGAAGGAGCTTGCGGATATGGGACTTCGCTATGATCTGACGCTGCCACTCTCCCGTTACTATGCCAATAACCGCAACGAGCTTCTGTCACCGTTCAAGGTGATCCAGATGGATCGTGTATATCGTGCCGAGCGCCCTCAGAAGGGTCGTCTCCGTGAGTTTATGCAGTGTGATATTGATATTATCGGAAACGAGTCCAGAGATGCCGAGATCGAGCTGATCCTGACTACCACAAAGGCTCTGAACCGTGTGGGACTTTCTGATTATAAGGTAAAGATCAATGACCGCCGGATCTTAAGTGATATTTTTGCTTATGCAGGCTTTGCAAAGGAAGACAACGAAAAGCTTGCGATCATCTTTGATAAGCAGGATAAGATCGGTATTGACGGTGTGAAGGCAGAACTGGAGGAAAATGACTTCGACCAGACCTCCATTGATAAATTTATTGCTCTTTTTGCAGACGGTGCCCTGACACTGGAATCCGTAGCCGATGTATGTGACGCTTCTTATGTGACAGAGCTGCAGCGTATCATCAATGCTGTTACAACCGTTTCCAAAGGTACGATCCCTGTAGAATTTTGTCCTTCCCTGGTACGTGGTCAAGGCTATTACACCGGCACTATCTTTGAGGTGGAAGCAGCAGGCTACAGTGGTGCTGTGGCTGGTGGCGGACGATATGATAACCTGATCGGCAAGTTCCTGAATGAGGATATCCCGGCCGTTGGATTTTCCATCGGCTTTGAGCGTATTTTCGGCATCCTGATGGAGCAGAACTACTCCATTCCGAACCGCAAAAAGAAAATTGCCGTATTCTACGATGCGGACGTCTATGCTGAGGCTTTGATCTATGCTGAGGAATTACGAAAGGACTATATCGTTTCTGTGACCGCCCGTCCAAAGAAGCTTGGAAAATATCTGAACAAGCTGGAAACACAGGGCTTTGACGGATTTGCTGTCTATGGACAGGAGGACGGCGTGAAGCTGTTTGGGGAATAAACAGCCCCGGCATATCATCCGGATAAATACCGGCGTCTTAATATGTAAATATCAAAAAGTCATCACAAATGTTCTGTGATGACTTTTATATTTTAATCAAACTATAAAATCCAATGTTCTGATACATCAAATAGATACCTTTTACGATATCCTCTCCTTCTGATACCTGCAGATCTCCTCCTCAATGTTACTGTCGATCCTGCCAAGAATATCCGGATTTGGTCTGGCCGTGTAGTACCCCTGGATCAGATCTACCCCAAGCTTGATCACCGTTTCCAGCTCCTCCGAAG
>CAKRHL010000373.1 GCA_934338765.1 uncultured Lachnospiraceae bacterium
CAGCCGGTCATACAATTTGTGGCTGCACATGGAAATGTGCAGAATGGAGGATAAAGATGCAAAAGTATGGAGTGAATGAGCTTCGAAGAATGTATTTACAGTTTTTTGAAAGCAAGGATCATTTGGCGATGAAGAGCTTTTCACTGGTTCCCCACAATGATAACAGCCTTTTGCTGATCAATGCGGGTATGGCACCATTGAAGCCGTATTTTACAGGACAGGAGATTCCGCCAAAGCGCAGAGTGACAACCTGTCAGAAGTGCGTCCGTACAGGAGATATTGAGAATGTCGGCAAGACAGCACGTCATCTGACATTTTTTGAGATGCTTGGTAATTTCTCCTTTGGAGATTATTTCAAGCATGAGGCGATCGCGTGGTCTTGGGAGTTTCTGACCAAGGTCATTGGCATGGAGCCGGAGAGATTATATCCGTCCATCTATGGAGAGGACGAGGAGGCATACGATATCTGGACAAAGGAGATCGGCGTGCCGGGAGAGAGGATCACCAGATTTTACCGTGATGAGAATGGCGAATGTGATAACTTCTGGGAGCACGGTGCAGGTCCTTGCGGTCCTTGCTCTGAGATCTACTATGACAGAGGAGAGAAGTACGGCTGCGGCAAACCGGATTGTAAGGTGGGCTGTGACTGTGATCGTTTCATGGAGGTATGGAACAACGTATTTACACAGTTTAACGGCGACGGCCATGGCGGTTATGAGGAGCTTCAGAATAAAAACATTGATACCGGTATGGGTCTGGAGCGTCTGGCTGTTGTGGTACAGGACGTGGATTCTGTTTTTGATATTGATACCATGAAAGCCATCCGTGACCGTATCTGCGATATGGCACATACACAGTATCAGATTGATGAAGAGAAGGATGTATCCATCCGTCTGATCACGGATCATATCCGTTCCTCTACATTCCTGATCTCTGATGGCGTTATGCCAAGCAACGAGGGAAGAGGCTATGTACTCCGCCGTCTGATCCGCCGTGCAGCACGTCATGGCAGAAAGCTCGGCATTGACGGAGCATTCCTCGCAGAGCTGTCCAAGACAGTGATCAGCGAGTCCAAGGATGGTTATCCGGAGCTGGAAGAAAAGAAAGAATTTATCTTAAATGTTTTAAATAAAGAAGAAGAACAGTTTAATAAGACCATCGATCAGGGTCTTGCAATCCTGAATGAGATGCAGGAGGCTATGGCTGCCAAGGGTCAGAAGGAGCTTTCCGGTGCCGATGCATTCAAGCTTTATGATACCTATGGATTCCCTCTGGATATCACCACAGAGATCCTGGAGGAGAAGGGCTGTACCGTGGATGAGGAAGGATTTAAGAAGTTCATGGAGGAGCAGAAGGACAAGGCACGTAAGGCAAGAAAAGAGACAAACTATATGGGGGCAGAGGAGACGGTTTATCAGCAGATCGATCCGGCTATCACTTCCAAGTTTGTAGGATATCATAATCTGGAGCATGATTCCAAGATCACAGTGCTTACCACCGAGACAGAGATCGTGGATGCCCTCACAGATGGACAGACCGGTACGGTTATCGTGGAGGAGACTCCGTTCTATGCAACCATGGGTGGTCAGAAAGCAGATGTTGGAACGATCCTTGTGGGAGACAGCGAGT
>CAKRHL010000374.1 GCA_934338765.1 uncultured Lachnospiraceae bacterium
GTGTATTTGTTGATAAATATTCAGCAAATGCAAGACCGTCCGTATTTTCAGTCTTGTCATCAAGAGAAATATCTATAAAAAAAGCGGAGTACCGGAAAGGAGAGATAATTTTTTGGCGGGCTGTCTCAAGATCACCGGTCAGAACATAATCCAGCTTGACCGGATATGCCTCAATGGCCTGTATTAATGAATGAGCAAAGCCCTCGTTATCTTCCAGGATAAAGATGCATGGATTCATAAATATAATAATCTCCTTGTTTTTTGAAATCATTGGTATGGGAAGTGTTAGTAATGTCTTTATCATATCACCAGGGTAGTATATAAGGCAAATTCTTTTTTTCGTGACCAAAAAAGTGCATTTCGTGACAAAATAGTAGAAAAATCGAAAAAAGCATGATAATATGGGGTCGATTGGGGTGAGGGTACAAAGGAAAAGGGTGAAAATCTGCTGTAATGGTAGCATTTTCAAAGGAGTGGAAAGAATTAAAATATATTAAGGATTTTGGAAATGAGCGTGAAATGGAATCCGAAACGCAAAATAAGACAGTCATACCGGGAGGTAGGGCGGTCTTATTTTGTGTTTGGTTATTCTTTTTATTATAGAAGTGAAATTTTCAGAGTGTATAACAGAGGGACGTTCTCTCTTTCTGGATTTCTACGTGAAAAAATGTTATATTACATATGATTTACATAACAGGAGAGACAAAATATGGATATTGTGATGATAGGCATTGATTATACAGATGCCGGATTAGATATAAGGGGACGGTTTAGTTATACGAAGAGAGAGCAGGAGGAGACGGTACAGCATCTCAGGCAGTTAGAGGGGATATCCGGGTGCATCCTTTTGTCCACCTGCAACCGCACAGAGCTTATAATATCTTATGAGAGTGGATGGAAAGCAGATGAGAAAGAATTGTTTTGCGGATTGAAGGGTTTGTCCGCGGAGGAGTATGGCAGTTATATTCATGAGCGTCGCGGAATGGAGGCAGTAAGGGATATTTTTTCTCTGGCAGGTGGCTTGAAATCCCAGATATTGGGAGAGGATCAGATCCTTACACAGATGAAGGATGCAGCTGATTTTTCGAGACAGTTTTTTGGGACGGACAAGATCCTGGAAACATTGTTTCGCATGGCAGTGACAGCAGGAAAGGAAGTCAAGACAAGGATAAAGCTTCCGTCTGCAAATCGTTCTGCACCTCTGGCAGCCATCACGGGGCTTGAACAGGAGGGGAAAAACTTTTGTGGAGAGAAGTGTCTGGTGATCGGCAATGGGGTTATGGGAAGGATGACAGCACAGCTTTTGTTGGATAGGGGTGCAGATGTGACAGTGACCATACGCCAGTACCGCAGAGGTATTGTGGATGTGCCGCCGGCTGCAAAGAGGATTGATTATTCCGGACGTTATGAAAAAATGACAGAATGCAGATATATCTTTTCAGCAACAGCAAGTCCTAATATGACGATCACCCTGGAAAAGCTGCCGTTGGAAAAGCTCCCGGCAGAGACCGTTTTTGTGGACTTGGCAGTTCCGCGGGATATTCAGGAAGAGATTGGAGAATGTCAGGGAATACGGCTTTATGATATTGATG
>CAKRHL010000375.1 GCA_934338765.1 uncultured Lachnospiraceae bacterium
CATGCCTTATTTTGCACTGGCCGTGGCAGTCAGCTTTACCCTGTCCGGATATTATGGACTGTATAAGAGCCAGAAATTTATCTATTCAAAGATCCGTACAGAGTTTATTAACCGGAAAGCCAATTAGAATACGATACGATGGTTCCTGTCATACGGTAACTGGTCGAAAAAGGTTGTTTTTGTGCAAACTGTTGGATTTTATGGAAAACTGTGTTATAATACGCACAAAAGCACCAGGAGGGTGATGCGATCATGATGGTAGAGCTTGGAAGAATGAAACGTCAGACCATAGAAGAACTCTGCAGAGAGAATAATGAGGTATTGGTGCGCGGTGCAGTGGACGGTACGATTGGCCGTGTATGGGTACCGCAGCTGGGTAATTCTTCATATTGCCTGATTGTTGTTGGAGACTTTGCGTATCTCATGGGACTTCCGCCTAAAGGAGAGCGGGCGCTGGATCTTAAGACCCAGATTTATCAGTCTGCGCCGAGGGCGTATATTTACCCGCAAAACGGACGCTGGGAGGATTGGCTGGAAGAAGAATTTATGGGTCAGACCCGTCTGGTCAGTCGTTATGCCCTGCGTAAAGACGAGCATCACTTTGATTCCGGGCTATTGAAGCAGTATATTGAGTCTGTCCCGAAAGGAATCCGGATCAAACGGATCGATGACCGGTTATACCACCAGGCATTAAAGGAAGAGTGGAGCCGGGATCTGTGTGCAAACTTCGAAGACGAGAAACATTTCCAGGAAAAAGGATTTGGATATGTAGCCTTAAAGGGCCGGGAGCTGGTGGCAGGCTGTTCTGCTTATGGAGCCAGTGAAGGCATGATGGAGATTGAAGTTGATACGAGAAAGGATTTCCGCAGACAGGGGCTGGCTTTGGCATGCAGTGCGGCATTTCTGCTGGAATGTCTGGAAAAGGGGATCATTCCAAATTGGGATGCAGTGAATCTCCAGTCGGTGGGACTGGCGGAAAAGCTTGGCTATGTGTATGACCGGGAATACCAGGTGTACCAGCTAAGAGAGCTGGATGAGGAGTAGAGATCTTCTGTTCAGAACAGACCTGCCCATGTACAACAGCAAGCGAAAGACAGTTATGAAATTAACATAAAAATAAGATTGAAAAAGAATGTATGGTGCGGTATAATAACTTTAACAAAAGAAGCCTGCTTGGCAGGAGTTGTAATTCCTGGGGTGTTCGACACTCTTACTCACTTTGAACCTACATTTTGACATAAGGGATTCCTATATTTTCTGGTGGATGTCAGGCCTCCTTTGAGTGGAAGGCAGAAGTCAGAGTGCGGTTACCCACCTAGCAACGGCTAGGCGTCAAACAGTAAGAAACGGCATTTTGGGATTACAAAAGATAAAAGCAGCGAGAGATCGCTGCTTTATCTTTTATATCATAGGAAACTTCGCTCTATGAAATAAAAAGAAATCAGCGATAAGGTTATGTATGATTAACATTCAATAAGAAAAGGATTGGACAACGGATGAATGAACACAAATTTCGGGAATATATTTATTGGGGAGT
>CAKRHL010000376.1 GCA_934338765.1 uncultured Lachnospiraceae bacterium
GCCGGTTGGTGTTAAGAAGTCCTTTGTCATAAAGAATACCAATGCATTTTACGGAACATACAAGAAGCTGGTCAAGAATAAAAAATACAAGATCATTGGCAGTAAGACCGGCACCACAAGGGCAGCGGGACACTGTCTGGTGGCAACGGCGGTGGATGAGGACGGCAATACCGTGATCTGTGCTTTTTACGGCAATGGTGGATATGAGCGGCTTTATAAGGATATCAGGAAGCTGCTGGATTACGCATTTGCACAGTATTAAAATACATACGGTATAAAACAATAAAAATGATGGGAGGATGCAGTTTCAATGCAGACGTATGAGGTAAAGAAATTACCATACCATCCAAAACTGGATGTAACAGTCCCGGGATCCAAAAGCATGACTAACCGGGCTCTGCTGCTGGCGGCATTGGCCGAGGGAACATCGACAGTTTCCGGTATATTATTTAGTGATGACTCCAATGTATTTTTGCAGGCATTGAGAGATGTAGGCTTTTCTTTGAAGATAGATCCCCCCCGGAAGAGTGTAACGATTGAAGGAAAGGGTGGCAGACTGCCGAGAAGCCAGGGGAATATATACGTGGGGAGTGCCGGTACGGCAGCCCGTTTTCTGACAGCGATGGCGGCAATGGCAGAAGGTGAATACCGTATTGATGCCTCCGCACAGATGAAAAAGCGTCCCATGGCAGAGCTGTTAAAGGCGTTGGAGGATCTGGGAGCGCAGATACAGTATCTTTGTGAGGAAGGGACATTTCCGGTGCGTGTCAGCGGGATGGGATACCGTCAGTCAAAAGCAAAGGTAGAGATCAATATTGATAAGAGCAGTCAGTTTCTAAGTGCATTGTTAATGACAGCGCCAAGTCATTTTGATGAACTGGAGATCCGGCTGACCGGTACCAGGAGTGCTTTGTCTTATGTAAAAATGACAGAGCAGATGATGAAGCAGTTTGGCCATGAGGGTGTGAGCCGGGAGTCGGAAAAATGCTACCGTGTCATGGCGGGGGGCGGATATCAGGCGAGAGATTATATAGTGGAACCGGATGTGTCAGCGGCATGTTATTTTTATGCAATGGCGGCGATCACAGGCGGAGAATGTCATATAAAAAATATGCGCAGAGATTCCCTGCAGGGGGATATGAAGTTTTTGAATGTGCTGGAGCAGATGGGCTGCAGGCTTTTCTGGAAAGAGGATGGTCTTACATTGAAAGGGCCGGAACCGGGGAAGCTGAAAGGGATAGAGATTGACATGAGTGACTTCTCTGACCAGACGCTGACTCTGGCGGCGATCGCACCTTATGCGGCGGAACCGGTACATATTAAAAATGTGGGCCATATCCGTGGACAGGAGTGTGACCGGCTGCATGCGATCAGTGAAAATCTGGACAGAATGAAAATACCGTACGAGGAATATGAGGATGGCATCAAGATTTATCCCGGAATACCACAGCCGGCAGAGATCGAGACATATCAGGATCACAGGGTGGCAATGGCGTTTGCCGTTACGGGAGTGAGGGCAGACGGGATAGT
>CAKRHL010000377.1 GCA_934338765.1 uncultured Lachnospiraceae bacterium
CGGAGGCGGCAGATGTGCTGGAGATGGCGAGGCAGTGTCAGCGGGATATGTTTCAATCGGTTTTCCGGGGGATCAGCGAGGAGGAATTACAGGTTGTACAGAAGGTAGCCCAGAGGATTCATCAGAATATATCAGAAGCACTGCAGTAAATGGGGAGCAGTGTGTTGGCATATGTGAAAGACGGTTTTGCAACCCGAAGGTGTTATTTGAAAGGAAAGGTGATATTGTGCAGGATAATTTTGAAAAAATGATGAGCGATTTTACACACAAGTATAAGGATGTCTGTATTGAGAACAATTCCATTGACAGCAGTCTTTTTGCAGAATATGGGGTAAAGCGTGGTCTCAGGGACAAAAACGGAAAAGGAGTCCTTTCCGGCATTACCAATATTTCCCTGATCAAGGCGAGTGACATTGTAGACGGAAAAGTAAAGCCTTGTGACGGACAGCTTTTTTACCGCGGATACAATATTTATGATCTGACAAACGGCATGAGAGAGGATAAGCGGTTTGGATTTGAGGAGATCACATATCTTCTGTTGTTTGGCAATCTGCCGACCAAGAGTGAGTTGAAGGAGTTCAGTAAGATTCTTGCCAAGAACCGCAGACTTCCAACCAACTTTGTCCGTGACGTTATCATGAAGGCACCGAGCCGGGATATTATGAATTCCCTGACCAAGAGTGTCCTGACACTGTCTTCCTATGACGATAAGGTGTCCGACATCAGTCTGGAGAATGTATTGTCCCAGTGTTTGATGCTGATCAGCGTATTCCCGATGCTTTCTGTATATGGCTATCACGCATATAATCATTATGAGAGAGATGAGAGCTTTTATATCCATCGTCCGGATGATAATCTTTCCGCAGCAGAGAATATTCTGAGGATGCTCCGTCCGGATAAGAAGTATACCGATCTGGAGGCGAAGGTGCTTGATATGGCTCTGGTGCTTCATATGGAGCATGGTGGGGGTAACAATTCCACCTTTACGACCCGTGTAGTAACATCGGCAGGTTCCGATACGTACTCTGTTATTGCGGCAGCTCTTTCCTCTCTGAAGGGACCAAAGCATGGCGGTGCCAATATCAAAGTAGTGGAGATGATGCGGGATATTAAGGAGCATGTAAAGGATACTTCAGACGAGGATGAGGTAAGAGCATATCTCAAGAAGATCCTTCATAAGGAGGCATTTGATCATCGTGGTCTGATCTATGGTATGGGTCATGCCGTATATTCTATTTCTGATCCGAGAGCTGTGGCATTCCGTGGATTTGTGGAGAGACTTGCGACAGAGAAGCATGAAAATAAAGACTTTGCATTATATTCCATGATCGAGCGTATCGCACCGGAGGTGATTGGTGAGGAATGTGCGATCTACAAGGGTGTCAGCGCCAATGTGGATTTCTACAGTGGTTTTGTATATACGATGCTTGGTATTCCGACCGAGCTGTTTACTCCGATCTTTGCGATGGCACGTATCGTAGGCTGGAGTGCTCACCGTATGGAGGAACTGATCAATGTAGACAAG
>CAKRHL010000378.1 GCA_934338765.1 uncultured Lachnospiraceae bacterium
CTTTAAGACAGACATAAATGCCTGCTGCGGAATCTCGACATTACCAAACTGACGCATCCGCTTCTTTCCTTCCTTCTGTTTTTCCAAAAGCTTTCTTTTACGGGAAATATCACCACCATAGCACTTGGCAAGCACGTCCTTACGCATCGCCTTAACTGTTTCTCTGGCAATGATCTTGCTGCCGATAGCTGCCTGGATTGGAATTTCAAAGAGCTGTCTCGGAATCTCCTTCTTGAGCTTTTCACACATTTTGCGGCCACGCTCATAAGCGGTATCTGCATGGAGAATAAATGACAGCGCATCAATCTCCTCTTTATTGATCAGGATGTCCATTTTAACAAGCTGTGACGGTACATAGCCCTTCATCTCATAATCCAGGGAGGCATAACCTCTGGAACGGGATTTCAGTGCGTCAAAGAAATCATAAATGATCTCATTGAGCGGAAGATCATACTTCAATACCGCACGGGTTTCCTCCAGATATTCCATCCCATTATAAACACCTCTGCGTTCCTGGCAAAGGTTCATAATAGCACCTACAAACTCCGTAGTTACCATAATCTCTGCAGAAACCACAGGCTCCTCCATATGCTCAATCTCGGATGGATCCGGCAGATTGGATGGATTGGTCACTTCCACAACCTCTCCGTTTGTCTTATATACCTTATAAATAACGCCCGGTGCTGTCGTTACCAGATCAAGATTATATTCTCTTTCCAGACGTTCCTGTATGATCTCCAGATGAAGAAGTCCCAAGAAACCACATCGGAATCCAAAGCCCAGAGCAACCGATGTCTCTGCCTCAAACTGGAGGGATGCATCATTTAACTGCAGCTTCTCCAGCGCATCTCTCAGATCACCATACTTGGCACCGTCTGCCGGATATAATCCGCAGTATACCATCGGCTGAACCTTTTTGTAACCCGGAAGTGCCTCCTCGCATGGATTCTCCGTCAATGTCACCGTATCGCCCACACGGGTATCACCGACATTTTTCAGACTTGCGGTAATATAGCCTACCATGCCCGCAGACAACTCCTCAGCCGGAATAAACTGACCGGCTCCAAAAATACCGACCTCTACAACCTCCGCCTTTGCTCCGGTGGCCATCATGGTGATCTCCTGTCCCTTTTTGACAGAACCATCGAAAATACGACAGAATATAATAACGCCCTTATATGCATCGTACAAAGAGTCAAAGATCAGTGCCTGCAATGGTTTATCAATATCGCCGGACGGTGCCGGGATCTTTGTGATGATCTGCTCCAGCACCTCCTCGATATTGGTTCCCATCTTCGCTGAGATCAGTGGTGCATCGGAAGCATCCAGTCCGATAATATCCTCGATTTCCTCCTTAACACGCTCCGGTTCTGCACTTGGCAGGTCAATCTTGTTGATGACCGGCATGATCTCCAGATCATGATCCAGTGCCAGATAGCAATTTGCCAGCGTCTGCGCCTCAATGCCCTGTGCGGCATCTACGATCAGGATCGCTCCCTCGCAGGCTGCAAGACTCCGGGA
>CAKRHL010000379.1 GCA_934338765.1 uncultured Lachnospiraceae bacterium
GGTCTTTTGTCCACCTTGCAAAAATACATTGATAATGAATGGGCGGACAAAAATCTGTATATTATTCTTTGCGGTTCGGCACTGAGCTTTATGGAGGACAAGGTGCTTAGTGAGAAAAGTCCATTGTTTGGACGACGGGATTCCCAGATCAAGCTGGAAGCGTTTAATTATCTGGAGTCTGCGTTGTTTGTGCCTTCTTATACAAATGAGGAGAAGGCTGTCTGCTACGGCGTGACGGGCGGCGTTGCCAAATATCTTTCCATGTTCGATCCGGAAAAAAGTTTGGATGAGAATATCAAAAAGCTTTTCTTTCGGACCGACGGATATCTGTATGATGAGACGCGCAACTTCCTGACACAGGAGTTTTCGGATATTACATTAGTAAATAATGTCATTGAGCAGATCGCAGCGGGCGAGGGAACGGTCAATGTGATCGCAGACAAGGTTCATGAGCGGGAAACCACGATATTATATTCCTTAAATAAGCTGATCAGCGTAGGACTTGTGGAGAAGAGACGCTGTATTACAGAAGAGAAAAATAAAAGAAAGACAAAATACGTATTAAAGGATTCCATGTTTAAATTCTGGTATGAGTTTATTCCGAAAGCGTGCAGCGTTATAGAAATGGGACAGGGAGAGCTTTATTATGACAGAGCGGTAAAGCCGCAGCTTCATACGTTTATGGGGAAGATTTTTGAAGAAATGTGCCGGTATTACACCCTCAAAGAGGGAATCGCAGGGAAATTTAACTGTTTTCTGACAGAGACGGGAACCTGGTGGGGAACGGAGGTACTTGTGGATGAGCAGGGCGGTAAAACAACCCAGCAGGCGGATATTGATGTGGTAGGTTTGTCTGCCATAGATAAGGTGATGGTTGTAGGAGAATGTAAGTTCAAAAATGAAAAGATTGACAGATCCATTTACGAAACTCTGGTCAGAAGAAGCAAAGCAATTCCGGCAAAGTACCGCATTACCAGATATTTATTCTTCTCATTGAGTGGATATACGAAATGGTTTGATGAGATCGACCGGAACGAGGTCTGCCTGTTTACACTGGATGATCTGTACCGGTAGATTGCCGGTTTAAAAGGGCAGACGCAGGAAGGATGTGCTGCATACAGGCACAGAAAGGAAGTGACGGTATCATGGATTACTTATCACATAATATTGCAGTCAATTTAAAACGGATCCGCACCTCAAAGGGCATGAGCCTGGATGTGGTGGCGGAGCAGACCGGGGTCAGCAAAAGCATGCTGGCGCAGATCGAGCGCGGGACGGCAAATCCATCCATCGGCGTGCTGGGTAAGATCGTCAGCGGTCTCCGGCTAAGCTTTGATGAGCTGATCCAGACGCCGCCCCTCGATTCGTATCTGGTGAGAGTGGAGGAAACCCTTCCGATTAAAGAGAATCCGGGTCAGTACCGGGTGTGGAACTGCTTTCCCATTGAGGACAATAATACTGTGGAGATTTACCGGATCGATATCCTGCCGGGAGGTGTTTACAGCAG